>CAKMOM010000119.1:0-5983 GCA_927910965.1 uncultured Streptococcus sp. | reverse complement strand
ATGAAAATATTTTTCTGAATTCCACTCTTTTTATCTCTAAAAAACTCGCTTTCGCGAGGCTCTTCTATTTATAAGATAAGGCACGTTTAAAGGTTTTCCAAGGACCTAAATCATCTGTTTGCAGAACGAGGCTAGCATACATACGTCCGATAAAGACTGTTGCCGTTACTGCAAAAGCAATCGTAATAGCAAGCGAAATCCAAGCTTCTAACCCATTTGCATAGCCATTAATGGTTCTAAATGGCATGAAGAAAGTCGAAATAAAGGGAATATATGAACCAATCTTTAAGATGAGATTGTCACCAGCTGCACCTAGAGCTGTCACTCCAAAAAAACCACCTATAATCAAAATCATCAAAGGCGACAAGGCTTTTCCTGAGTCCTCAGGACGAGAAACCATAGAACCTAGGAAGGCTGCTAAAACAACGTACATAAAGAGGCTAACCAAGACAAACAATAAGGTGTTGAGCGAGAAAGCCTCTCCTATATGGTTTAAAATACCAGATTGTGCCAAGATTGGTAGGTCTTTAAAGAGAAGAATGGCAGCAAGTCCACCCACGACGTAAATGCCAATATGAGTCAAAATCACAAGAAGCAGAGCCAGCATGCGAGCGTAGAAATAATGACTAGCTCGGATACTAGAAAAGACCACCTCCATAATTTTGGTTCCTTTCTCGCTAGCCACTTCCTGAGCAGTGACACTAGCATAGGTAATCAAAATCATATAAAGGAAGAAACCAAGCCCTGCGGCCGCAAAGGTTTGAATCATTTTTTTATTTTCCTTGGATTCATCAATTTTCTCCGTAAAGTTAACTGTTTGTTCCAAGCGTTTTTCCTGTTCTTGTGACAAATTGGCTGCCGAACGATTAAGTTGGTATTGCAGTTCGTTGAGCTTATTGGTTACTGCTAACTTGATGCCTGTTTCAAGAGAAGTTTCACCATGATAGACGGCCTTGAGGACGCTGTCCTCTTGGTCAATGGTTAGGTAACCCTTGATTTTCTCATCTTTGATAGCAGCTTGGGCACTGGCTTCATCCTGATAATCAAAGTTGATACCGTTGGTATCCTTAAGCCCATCTTCCACAGATGGCACAGTTGTTACTACTGCTATCTTATTATTCTTGGCCATAGAAGACCCTTGGAGATAGCCAATTCCCCCAGATAGACCGATAAACAAGAACGGCGAAATCACCATAAAGAAGAAACTCCACGATTTGACATGTCGAAGATAGGTTTCCTTCATTACAACCCACATATTTCTCATACTTCCACCCCTGATTCTAGTTTAAAGATTTCATCAATTGTTGGCGCTTGCTGGTCAAAGGTTGCGATGTATTGCCCCTGAGTCAAGATTGGGAAGAGTTCCCTTCCAGCGCTCTCATCCTCTAAGATCAATTTCCAACTGCCTTGTTTGGTCAAACTTACCTGCTTGACATGAGGAAGATTTTCCAATTCTTCCTTGCTTCGTTCACTTGAACAAAGAGACGCGTTTTCCCGTATTGATTGCGGACATCCTGAACTGGTCCATGCAAGACCACACGGCCATCTCGAATCATGAGAATATCGTCACAAAGCTCCTCGACGTTGGTCATGACATGGTCAGAAAAGATAATGGTTGCCCCACGTTCTTTTTCCTGAAAAATGACTTGCTTGAGCAATTCTGTATTGACCGGGTCCAATCCACTGAAAGGCTCATCCAAGATAATCAAGTCTGGCTCATGAATCAGAGTAATAATGAGCTGAATCTTCTGCTGATTTCCTTTTGACAGACTCTTGATTTTATCAGTCAGCTTCCCTTTCACTTCCAACCTCTTCATCCATTGAGGGAGTTTTTCCTTGATCTCCTTGGCATCCATACCTTTTAGAGTCGCCAAGTAACGAACTTGTTCAAGGACTGTCAATTTAGGCATGAGGCTGCGTTCTTCAGGCAGATAGCCAATCCGAGCGTAGGTCTCCTGACGAATATCCTGATTATCCAGACTAATTTCTCCTTGGTATTCTAAAAACTTCAAAATACTGTGGAAAATCGTTGTTTTACCAGCACCATTTTTTCCGACTAGCCCCAAAATACGACCTGGTAGCGCTTGAAAATCAATACCAAACAAAACTTGCTTGGGTCCAAAACTTTTCTCTAGACTTCTTACTTCTAGCATCTTTCACCTCCGAAATGTCTTGCACTCATTATACTCCTTTTTGATAGCCTTTACAATAATTTCTGTCCATTTTTATAAGGCTAATGCTATGTAAAATATGGCATGGAGCGTTTTTAGTGATAAATCCATTATACCGTGGTAAACTCCAATTTATCTTCTCTGTTCCTCAACTGTCTATTTTTGATCCTGAATTGTTATTTAAAAAGCAAAAATCCACCCCGAAGGATGGATTGATACTTTAACGCACTTCTGCATTGACTTTTTCTTCGAGAGACGCTTGGATTTTTTCCATGTAGCGTGCGACTTCTTCGTCCGTTAAGCTGTCTTCTGGATTTTGGAAAGTCAAGCTATAAGCCATTGACTTCATACCAAGTCCCAATTTCTCACCTGAGAAGACGTCAAAGAGTTTGATATCTGTCAAACGTTTCACGCCGGCAGCTTGGATCGCGTCCACAACTTCTTGGTGAGTCACTTCTGCCTTGAGAAGGAGGGCAACGTCACGGCTAACTGCTGGGAATTTAGTAATTTCTACAAATGGATTAGCAGGTTGAAGCGCAGTTTCGATGGCTGAAAGATTGAGCTCAGCTACATACGTTTCTGGAATATCGTAGGCCTTAGCAGTGACTGGGTGTACTTGACCAAGGAAACCAAGAACTTGGTCACCGAGTGAAATCATAGCGGTACGACCTGGGTGAAGGCTAGCGATTTCAGATGTTGCCGTATAGGTCACTTCTAGTCCCAAGCGAGTAAAGAGCGCTTCTAGGATTCCCTTAGCATAGAAGAAATCAACTGGAACTACTGCCGTTTGGAAATCTTTTTCAGCAACCAAGCCTGTCAAGGCAAAGGCAAAGCTGTTGATTTCATTTGGAAGTTCTTCTTTTGGATTGCCTGTTTGTTCAAAGACTTTTCCAATCTCGTAAAGGGCCAAGTTTTTATTCTTACGTGCTACATTGTAGGCTACCGTATCAAGGATCCCTGAGATCATATTTTGACGAAGAACAGAACGGTCCACAGTCATTGGCCACATGAGTTCCGTAAGGTTACTTGGTTGAGCTGTGAACTCAACTGCTTTTTCAGGAGTTGTTAGAGCGTAGGTAATAATTTCTGTCAAACCTGCCCCTTCAGCAATAGTACGAACTTGGCGACGCAATTTTTGTGTCGCAGTCAATTCACCAGCTGTACCATCGTCTTTTGGAAGGCTGGTTGGCAAGCGGTCATATCCATAGATACGAGCGATTTCTTCAAAGAGGTCCGCTTCGATGGTGATATCCCAACGGCGACGTGGGACGCTGACTGTAAAGCTATCTGCATTCCAGAAAGACCAAAGCCAAGACGACAGAAGACGTCTTCTACATCAGCATAAGAAAGCTCAGTTCCGAGGACACGGTTAACATCAGCAAGAGTTGAAGAAACTTTCACATCAGAGGTATCAAGCTCACCCGCTGAAACGATACCTTTACGCACCGTCGCACCTGTAAGTTCTGCAATCATGCTAGCTGCCGCATCAAGGGCTTCATTGACTGTTGCCACATTGATGCCTTTTTCAAAGCGAGAAGATGACTCAGAACGAAGGTTGAGGCGACCACTGGTCTTGCGGATAGATTTTCCGTTGAAGACTGCAGCTTCAAGGACGACACGACTAGATTTATCAGAGATTTCTGTTGCTTGACCGCCATGACACCTGCAAGGGCTACTGGCTTGTCTGCGACAGTGATAACTAAGTCATTCACGTCCAAGTCACGTTCTTCGCCATCCAAGGTCACCAATTTTTCACCAGCACGCGCTTCACGTACACGGATGTCACTCCCTTCAAAGGTATCCAAGTCAAAGGCGTGCATTGGTTGACCAAAGTAGAGAAGGATGTAGTTGGTCACGTCCACTACATTATTGATTGGACGGATTCCTTCATTCATAAGAAGATTTTGCAACCATTGTGGACTTGGTGCGATGGTCACATTGTCCAAGATACGAGCTGCATAGTAAGGCGCCTTGTCTGTCTCAATACCCACAGAAAGAGCATCTGCTGCAGCTTGGTCAGTTTCTGAAAGAGTAAATTCTTTAAAGTTGACTGCCTTATCATAGATAGCTGCTACTTCGTGAGCCACTCCACGCATAGAAAGGGCATCCGCACGATTGGGTGTGATAGAAAGTTCGATGATTTCATCATCCAAGTCTAGATATGAGAAGACTTCCTCACCTGGAACGGCATTTTCTGGCAAGATTTGGATGCCATCTGCAAATTCCTTAGGTACAACTGAGTCAGAAATTCCCAGTTCACCAAGCGAACAGATCATTCCAAGTGACTCTAAACCACGGATTTTTCCTTTTTTGATTTTGTAATTGTCAGCGATACGAGCTCCTGGAAGAGCCACCATAACCTTGATACCAGCACGCACATTCGGTGCACCACAGACGATTTGACGGGCTTCTTCTTCGCCAACGTTAACCTGACAAACATGGAGGTGAGTTTCTGGCACATCTTCGCAAGACAAGACCTCACCGACGACAATTTTTGAGAGACCAGCAGCAGGTGATTCGACACCTTCTACCTCGATCCCTGTAGTTGACATTTTTTCAGCCAACTCTTGTGATGGCACATCAATGTCCACCAATTCTTTTAACCATTTATAAGATACAAGCATAATTTAGTTTTCCAGAATGACAGTTGCCACTCTGGTTCTTTTCCTTTCCTATCATTTCAATAGAAGAATCCTCTTCTTACCTTAATTTCTTTTTCAGTAACCAATCTGTATCTACTTTTTGACCAACCATAAAATGATGTTGGCTAAATTTTTCAAAACCATATCGATTATAAAATGCTTGAGCTTTTGTATTATGCTCCCAAACACCTAACCAAGCCCAAGAAAAACTATTTTTTGTAGCAAGTTCAAGAGCGAATCCAAACAATTGCTTACCTAGTCCAAATCCTTGGAATTTTTGTAGCACATAGAGGCGTTGAATTTCAAAAGCATCCTCTAATTCTCTCTCAGTCTGAGCACTTCCCCAGTTGACTTTGAGAAAACCAGCTATCTCCTCTTCATGCATAATGAAATAGGTTTCGGATTCTGGATTTTCCAACTCAGTTGACAAAACTCTCAGACTATAAGACTCTTCAAAGTATTCCTGTAACTGCTCTTCCGTATTATCATGAGCAAATGTTTCACTAAAGGTTTGTTTGGCAATTTTGGACAACACCCCAACATCTGCCTTTTCTACTTTTCTAATCATTATTTAAACTGTTCTGAGAAGCGGACATCTCCTTGGTAGAATCCACGGATATCGTTGATTCCGTAACGGAGCATAGCTACACGCTCTTGTCCAAGACCAAAGGCAAATCCAGAGTAAACAGTCGCATCGATACCACTCATTTCAAGGACACGTGGGTGAACCATACCGGCACCCATAATTTCGATCCAACCAGTTTTCTTACATACGTTACAGCCTTCTCCACCACACTTGAAGCAAGAAACATCCACCTCAACAGATGGCTCTGTGAATGGGAAGTAAGATGGACGCAGACGGATCTGACGCTCTTCACCGAACATTTTTTTGCACAATCAACTGAAGGGTTCCTTGAAGATCAGCCATAGAGATATTTTTCCCAACAACTAAGCCTTCAATTTGGTGGAACTGGTGACTGTGGGTCGCATCGTCCGTATCACGACGGAAGACACGCCCTGGTGAGATCATTTCAAAGGACCTTTTGAAAATCATGGGCATCCATAGCACGCGCCTGCACTGGAGACGTGTGAGTACGGAGTAAGATTCTTCTGTGATGTAGAAAGTGTCCTGCATGTCGCGAGCTGGGTGGTCTTTGGGAAGATTCATAC
>CAKMOM010000118.1:0-17532 GCA_927910965.1 uncultured Streptococcus sp. | reverse complement strand
AAAGTCTGCTAGAGTTGACTGCCCAACACATGAACATGTCTATGGAGACCAAGGGATTCTCAATATGTATTTCGGTGACCAGTGGTTACATCTGGACAAAGAGTATAATTTCATGGTTGGTTTAGATCAGTTTTTACATTTAAGAGGTAATACTGATTGGTATCAATCCAACTATTATGGAAATTACGAACCTAAGATTGTCCATTATACTACAGCTTATAAACCATGGACTCATCTGACTTTAACACGTTTTCGTAAACTCTGGTGGTTTTATTATGGATTGAACTGGAACGATATATTGTTAGGTACAGATATCACCAAACGCTCTTTTAAGGAGTTAGTGGGTGCTCCCTTATATCATACTTGTATTTTTACAAATAGTGCCGCAATGGAGTCCTTGGAATATCTCCTATCTGAACTTCCAGAAGTTCACTTCACCATCTTGGCACATACAAATTTTGCTTATAGTGTAGTTGATATGCAACGATTCTTGAATCTATCGATTTATCCAAATTTTAATTCTTTCAATATGAAAGAAACTTTGGATAAGCTGGATTTCTATCTTGATATTAACCATGAAGGAGAAATTGTCAATATTATCGAAGAAGTTCATAGACGCAATAAACCAATCTTTGGTTTTGATAATACTAGTCATGATAGCAAAGGAAGAAGTCAGATTTTTTCAGCAGCTGAGCCAGAGAAGATGGTAGATGCTATTCGCAAATTTTTAGGAGAAAAAGTCAATGGAAAATGAGTTAATCAGTATTGTTGTTCCAATATATAATGTGGAAAATTATCTGAGAATGTGTTTAGATAGTATTCAAAAACAAACGTATACAAATTTTGAGTGCTTATTAATCAATGATGGCTCTCCAGACAATTCAGCAGAAATCTGTAGAGAATATGTTGCTAAAGATTCTCGTTTCCGTTATTTTGAAAAAGAAAATGGTGGATTATCGTCGGCTCGAAACTATGGAATTGAACGTGCAGAAGGAACTGTTATTACTTTTGTGGATTCGGATGATTGGCTAGAAGGGAATAGTTTAGAGATTTTATATGATAAGATGAATCAATATGATGCAGATGTTGTAGTATCTTGTTACTGTATCTATGATGAAGAAAAAGAAACATTTCTTTTCTTTACCTATGGAGAAACGTACGATAAGATTTATAGTACTAAAGAACTACTAGAAATGCTCCCAGTATTAGAAGGTCAAACTCTTAGTTTTCTTACTTCTTGGGGAATTTTATTTAAAAAAAGTTATTTGAACATATTTCTTTTCCCGTTGGAAAAATAAATGAAGATATTGCGACAAATTATAAATGTTATATGCAGGCGAAGAAAATAGTCTATGCTCATAAAAATACTTACTGCTATCGTCTGAGAAATACAAGTATTTCTCATGTATCGTTTACAGAGAAAATGATGCGTGATGATCATGATGCTCGAATTGAAAGAATTGCCTTGTTAGCATTAAAAGGCTATGATATTAGTAATTATTTAACGCAACATAAACAGTATTTGAAAGCTTGGCATGCTCATGCCATCGAAAATGGATTTTTAAATAGCCGCGAAACACATCGATTGGAGGAATTGGATTTTCTTTTATCGATGAATGGTGTGAAATGTGACGAATAGATTATATATCATTAGTGAGATATACCGTGGAAAGCTTTATCATATACAGCTTGTATTTGTTTAATAAACCTTCTGTGAATAATTATTTACTTTCAAAATTAATAACTCCCGCAGTCGGCTTACTTCTTAATTAAAACGTTTTACTTCTATTTCGGTAGGTTGTTGAAAAAGCCCAAAGACCTTCACTTTGCCAAAGATGTTATTTACCTTTATGAAACGTGTTGACAAGAAATGATTATAAGCTACCTTGTTGAAGTTCAACAAAAAGCCAGATTTATTAGATATACTAAAGTTTCAACATACTTTTTCTGAAAAATGTATGATTAAAGGTTTTCTGATTGATAAAAATAGAAATCGGTAGTTTTGAGAGCTTCTTATAAGTATTGAGTAGATATTTCTTAAGAGAGGAATTATTTATAAAAATGAAAAAATCCATAGTTTTTAATGCAGATAATAATTATGTAGATAAATTAGAAACTGCTATCAAATCTATTTGTTGCCACAACAATCACTTAAAAATTTATATTTTTAATGACGACATCTCGTCCGAGTGGTTTTTGATGATGAACAAGCGATTGAAGACCATACAATCTGAAATCGTTAATGTTAAGATAGTAGATCATGTTCTTAAAAAATTTCATTTACCGCTAAAGAATTTAAGTTATGCTACTTTCTTTCGCTATTTTATACCTAACTTTGTAAAAGAAAGTCGTGCTTTATATTTAGATTCGGATATCATCGTTACAGAGAATTTGAACTATTTATTTGACATAGATTTAGAAGGTTATCCCTTGGCAGCAATAGAAGATTCTTTTGGAGATGCTCCTTCTAACAATTTCAACGCTGGAGTGTTGTTAGTTGATGTAGATAGTTGGAGAGATGAAGATGCTTGTACGAAATTGTTAGAATTAACCAATCAATACCATGAGACAGCATATGGGGATCAAGGGATTTTAAATATGCTATTCCATAATAGATGGAAAAAATTAGATCGAACTTTTAATTTTATGGTGGGGATGGATAGTGTTGCTCACATAGAAGGAAATCAAAGATGGTATGAGATTTCTGAGTTTAAAAAAGGAGATTTACCTAGTGTTATACATTATACTGGGGTAAAACCTTGGGAAATGATTGCCAATAATCGCTTTAGAGAAGTTTGGTGGTTTTATAACCTGTTAGAATGGTCTGATATTTTATTGAGAAAAGATATAATTAATCGTAGTTTTAAAGAACTTGTATATGGTCCTAAAGCTCATACAGCAATTTTGACAGCGAGTTGTGAGATGGAACATGTGGAATATTTAATAGAAAACTTACCAGAAGTACATTTTTCTATATTAGCACATACTTATTTTGCATCAAATGTTGTTGCCTTATTAAAATATAGCAATGTTACGATATATCCTTGTTTTTCTCCTTTTGATTATCAAAAAATGTTGGATAACTTAGATTTTTATTTAGATATTAATCATTATCAAGAAGTGGATAATATTGTATCCGTTGTTCAACAATTATCTAAACCAATTTTTGCCTTTGAAAATACTAGCCATGATATAGATAATCAAACTAATGTATTTTCTTCAACAGAACCAAACAAAATGCTAGAGGCTATTAGACAATTCTTAGGAGAATAAGTTTATGGGGAATGAATTGGTAAGTATTATAGTACCAGTTTATAATACAGAGGAGTATATTAGACAATGTCTGGACAGTATTCTTAACCAAACGTATCAAAATTTTGAGTGCCTATTAATAAATGATGGCTCATCAGATAATTCAGCTGATATTTGTAGAGAGTTTGTTGCTAAAGATACACGTTTTCGTTATTTTGAAAAGGAAAATGGAGGTGTGTCATCAGCGCGTAATTTAGGAATTGAACGTTCGGGGGGGGCGTACATTACTTTTGTTGATTCAGATGATTGGGTGGATTCCGATTATTTAGAAGTTCTGTATAGTGCCCTTATAGAAGAACAAGCAGATATAGCGGTATCTACCTACAAAAAATTTAATATTTCGGATAATTGCTGGTATTTTCATTCCTTTCAGGTTGAATACGATAGGAAAGTTTTTACGAATGTAGAACTAATTAATGAATTGGTTGATTTGGATTCATTTGATTTTTCGTATCGCTTTGTTAGTGGAAAGTTGGTAAATAAAACTAGTTTGAAAAAAATTAGATTTAATGAATTTACTACTTTAGGAGAAGATATGGAATTTTGGTTTAAATTATACCTTATTTCCGCTAGAATTGTCTATGTTAATCGAGATAGTTATATTTATCGTGTGAGTGATTATTCAAGACATGTTAGCTTAGAAAAATTTCGTAGTGATTTACAGCAGTATCTGAATTTTCTTACCTTTCTTTCAATTAAAGGATTTGATATATCAAAGTACAAAGATAGGTGTATATCTCTTATAAAAGGACGAGATCAAATAGTAAAAGAATTAGTTAACTATGATACAGATGAAAATATACGATGGTTTAATGAAACGCTATTTTTATTAGAGGGAGAGAATATATAATAATATGAATCAAGAATTAGTTAGTATTATAGTCCCTATCTACAATGTTGAAAACTATTTGCGACAATGTTTGGATAGTATTAGTGAACAAACATATAAAAACTTTGAATGCATTATGGTTAATGATGGTTCTACAGATAGCTCACAACAAATAGCGGAAGAGTATCTAACGGATAGTCGTTTCACACTAATCAATCAATCTAATAAAGGTTTAAGTGGAGCTAGGAATACAGGGATTAGTCATATTAGAGAAGAGTCTACTTTTGTAGCCTTTGTAGATAGTGATGATTATATTTATCCTGATTTCTTAGAAACTTTAATAGAACACATCGAAGATGGTGTTGATATTATAGAAGGAATGATTGAATATTTCCATGATGAAATAAAGGTGGATAGAGTCTGTCATGATTTTGAGAAACAAACATTAATGACTAAGGATGACAAATTGGGGAAATTTGCATTAAATGAGCTGAGAGTTAGCGTTTTTCCAAAATTGTTTCGAAAAAGTTTATTAACAGAAGATTTTTTTCCAGAGGGATGGATATTTGAAGATTTAGCAGTTGTGCCGGAGTTGATAAGTCATTCAGGAAAATGGATTAAATTACCAAAAGTTATCTATGGTTACAGGATTCGTCCAAATTCAATTACTACTAAAGAGTTTTCAGAAGAAAAATTAGATGTATTTAAGATATTCGGAAAGTATGACTTGTTTTTTAAAGATGAGAGTGATGTAACAAAATTATTAGTTGAAAAAATAAAATATCTACATTTGAATTATCATGACATAGAATTTGTACCAGAGAATAGTCACTATAAACAGTTATACCAACAAGAAAAACAAAAACTATTATCTAAAATAGCAGATTATGAAAGTAAAGCCTTAATTAGTATTATCGTACCAATTTACGATGTAGAAAATTATTTACGCCAGTGCTTAGATAGCATTATGAGTCAAACTTATCAAAATTTTGAGTGTTTATTAATCAATGATGGTTCACCAGATAATTCAGCAGATATCTGTAGAGAATATGTTGATAAGGATGCTCGTTTCCGTTATTTTGAAAAAGAAAATGGCGGAGTATCTTCAGCGAGAAATTTAGGGATTGAACGTTCGGGGGGGGCGTACATTACTTTTATTGATTCAGATGATTGGGTGGATTCTGATTATTTAGAAGTCCTTTATAATGCACTTATAGATGAGAATGCAGATATATCAGTGTCTACTTATAAAAGATTTCATATGGCAGAGAATTGTTGGTATTTTCATTCTTTTCAGAGGGGATATGAAAAAAGAGTATTTACAAATCACGAATTAATTGATGAATTTATAGATTTAAACACATTTGACTATTCGTATGGTTTTGTGTGTGGAAAATTAGTTCGCAAGGATCTGTTAGATAATATTGCTTTCAATGAAATGACAACTCTTGGGGAAGATATGGAATATTGGTTAAAACTATATCTTATTTCTAATAAAGTTGTATATGTTAATAGAGATAGTTATAATTATCGTGTTGATAATGTTAATAGACGCTTTGGAGCAGAAAAAATTCGTAGTGATATTCAACAGCGATTGAATTTCATCGCATTTCTTGCGATTAGAGGTATAAACATATCAAAATATGTAAATAGTTGTTTATCTGTAATTAAATATCAAGTTGATAAACTAAAGGAGTTACCTGAATATGATGCATCTGAGACTGTAAGGTGGCTTCATGAGGTTATGTTTTTGCTAGAGGAGTAAAGTGAATTATAAAATGGTAGAAAACGAATTAATCAGTATTATAGTCCCTATCTACAATGTAGAAAATTATTTACGCCAGTGCTTAGATAGCATTATGAGTCAAACTTATCAAAATTTTGAGTGTTTATTAATCAATGATGGTTCACCAGACAATTCAGCTGACATCTGTAGGGAATATGTTGAGAAAGATTCTCGCTTTCAATATTTTGTCAAAGAAAATGGTGGACTATCTTCAGCAAGAAATTTTGGAATTGAATGTTCGACAGGGGCATATATTACTTTTGTAGACTCTGATGATTGGTTAGAACATGATGCTTTAGACCGATTATATGGTGCTTTGAAAAAAGAAAATGCAGATATTAGTATCGGACGTTATAATTGTTACGATGAATCACGTTGTCAATATTTGTTTTATGATTCTAATCCAGACGATTCTTTTGAAGTGATAGAAGGAAAAGAAATCATTGACAGAGAAGGTGTTGAAGAAATGAGAAATGGGAATTGGACTGTGGCCTACTTGAAGTTATTCAAGAGAGAGTTGCTACAAGATTCACCGTTTCCTATAGGTAAAATTGCGGAAGATACTTACTGGACATGGAAGGTACTTCTAAGAGCTTCAAGGGTTGTCTATTTAAACAGTTATATTTATTGGTACCGTGTTGGTTTGACTGGTACTTTATCGAGTACATGGAGTGAAAAGCGTATATATGATGAAATCGAGGCTAGGGAAGAAAAACTAGCTATTTTAGCCAGTTTGAATTATGACTTGACTAATCATATTTTGATTTATAAAAATAGATTGCAAAGAGTAATAGCAAAATTAGAAGAACAAAATATGCAGTTTACGGAGATTTATAGAAGGATGATGGAAAAATTATCTTTGCTTCCGTAAATATTAATAAAAAATGAGATAATTCAATATGAAACTACATTTAACAAATTTATACGGTATGGCTGGTGATAGTACTGTCATTCTTGCTCAAAATGCTGTTCAAAAAATAGCCAGTCAACTGGGATTTAGAGAAGTTGGTATTTATTTTTACAACATTGCTTCAGATAGTCCTTCTGAAATGAATAAACGTCTAGATGGCATTATGGCTAGTATTTCAATTGGAGATATATTAGTCTTTCAATCTCCTACTTGGAATGGTTTTGAATTTGATCGTCTTTTTTTTTGACAAATTAAAGGATATGCAAGTAAAGATTATTTGTTTTATTCATGATGTTGTCCCTCTTATGTTTGATAGTAACTATTATCTCATGAATGAATACATGTATATGTATAATCTATCAGATGTTATAATCGTCCCATCAGAGAGGATGAAAGAACGTCTGATTGAAGAAGGATTGACAACTAAGAAAATCCTTGTTCAAGGTATGTGGGATCATCCTCATGATTTGTCCTTATATACCCCAGAGTTAAAAAAAGAACTCTTTTTTGCTGGAAGTTTAGAGCGTTTCCCAGACTTACAAAATTGGTCTCAAGATACGCCTTTAAGAGTATTTTCAAATAAAGGGGAGGCTAGTTCTAGTGCTAGAAATCTTAGCATTGAAGGATGGAAAAAAGATGAGGAACTATTGCTAGAATTATCAAAAGGTGGATTTGGTCTTGTCTGGGGAACTCATCAAAATGATGTAGAAAGTAACCAATATTACACTCTGAATATATCTCATAAGGTTAGTACCTATCTAACAGCTGGTATCCCAGTCATTGTACCGAGTAGCTTATCAACTGCTAAATTTATAGTAGATCAAGGCTTGGGCTTTGTGGCGAATAGTCTGGAAGAAGCTCATGAGATAGTTGATAAAATGAATCTACAAGAATATCAGGAAATGATAAATCGGATAAAAACCTTTAGTTATTTGTTAAAAGAGGGTTATTTCACTAAAAAGTTATTGGTAGATGCAATCTATCATTGGGAATTGATTAAGAGAACAAGATGATTAAAACAATTGTATTAGCTGGTGATCGTAATTACGCCACGCAGTTAGAAACAACCATAAAATCTATTCTATACCACAATCGAGATGTAAAGATTTATATTTTAAATCAAGACATTATGCCAGATTGGTTTCGAAAACCACGAAAAATAGCTCGCATGTTAGGTAGTGAGATTATTGATGTTAAACTACCTGAACAAACTGTGTTTCAGAATTGGAAAAAACAAGCTCACATTAGTTCGATTGCCTATGCTAGATATTTTATCCCAGATTATATACAAGAAGATAGGGTTTTGTATTTAGATTGTGACTTACTTATTAATGATAAATTAGACAGTCTATTTGAGCAGGATGTAAGAGAACACTATCTCGCAGCGATTAGAGATGCAAATGGTCAAGGTTTCAATACTGGCGTCCTACTAATCAACAATAAAAAATGGCGCCAAGAGGAGTTAAAAGAACGACTAATTGAACAGTCTATCCTAACAACGAAAGAAGTTGAAGAAGGCCGTTTTGAGCATTTTAATGGTGATCAAACGATATTTAATCAGGTCTTACAAGATGATTGGTTAGAGCTAGGTCGAGCTTATAATTTACAAGTGGGACATGATATTGTGGCTTTGTATAATAATTGGCAGGAACATCTAGCTTTTAATGGCAAACCAGTGGTGATTCATTTTACGACCTACAGAAAGCCATGGACCACCTTGATAGCCAATCGTTACCGTGATTTATGGTGGCAATTCCACGACTTGGAGTGGAATCATATTTTACAACACCATATAGGAGAGTTTGAACTAATATCGCCTCTAGATAAGGAATTTTCTTGTTTAACTTTGACAAATTCCCAAGATTTAGAAGGGATAGAAGAGTTAGTTACAGCTCTACCAGATGTGGTATTTCATATCGCGGCTTGGACGGACATGGGTGATAAGCTAACAAAAATAGCTGTATATGATAATGTGAGATTGCATCCACAGATTGTTCCTCCTGTACTGGAAAAACTGAAAAGAAAAACGGATATTTATTTGGATATCCATCAGGGATCCGAAGTTGAAAGTATCTTGAGAGATGTTTGTAACATTGGAATTCCTATCTTAAGTTTTTCCAATACACAGCATGGAATGTATGATCAAATAGTATTTGACAAAGAAGATATCAATTTAATGATAGAAGCTATCAAAGACTATGCAAGTCATTCTCGGTTTTTAAAAGATTATAATCAGGAGACATTTCATTGCTTAATATTTACAAATACACAAGACATTGAACAATTAGACTATTTAGCTCAATATCTTCCAAATGTTATCTTTGATGTAGCAGCCTGGACAGATATGGGGCCTAAGTTATACGAACTACAAAATAACTATCAAAATATTCGTTTACATCCAGCTATAACGTCAGAAAAATTAGAACAATTAAAAGTAAGAATGGGCTTGTATTTGGATATTAACTGTGGTCATTCGACAGATGGTGTTGTTAAGTCAGTTCATGAAATGAATAAAATCATTTTCTCTTTTGATAGCACCCAACATGGACTTTTTGGACAACATATATACTCTTCAAAATCACCTGAACGTATGGTAGCAGATATTAAAAATCTTATTTCTGGAACATTCCAAGCAAGGAAACCAGCAATTATGGTTAAGGATATCGATCAAACTCTAGATTATATAATAGAAAACCAATCTTCTATTATTCGTTTTGGAGATGGAGAGATGGATTTAATGTTAGGAAAATCTATTCCTTATCAAGTCTATGATGAGAATCTTGCAAGTCAGTTGAAAGAGATTATTTCTCTTCAAAGTGATGAAAAATTAGTTATCGGCTTACCAAATGTATTTGCTGATCGTTCTAATTTTACACCAGCAGCGGAAGCTTTCTGGAAGGGACATTTAGAACATCATTAAAAGATTATGTGGAATTAGCTAGAGCAGGTTGGTATGGGACTACATTTGTATCTAGACCATACATTGACTATGTGGATAAATCTCAATCATTTAGTCAATTTGAAAAATTAAAACAAATTTGGAAGAATGAGGACATTTTGATTGTAGAAGGAGTAACTTCTCGTTCAGGTGTAGGTAATGATTTATTTGATGGAGCAAATTCAATTAAGCGAATTATTTGTCCATCCCATAATGCTTATTCGCGTATAGAAGAAATTCAAGAAGCTGTATTACAATATGCTGAAAATCGACTTATTTTATGTATGCTGGGTCCTACAGCAAAAATTTTATCCTACAATCTTTTTAAAAAGGGATATCGGGTCCTAGATATTGGTCATATTGATTCAGAGTATGAATGGATGAAAATGGGAGCTGATACAAAGGTTAAATTTAATCACAAGCATACTGCGGAACATAATTTTGATCAAGATATTGAATTTATTGAGGATGAGACATATAATATTCAGATTGTTGCAAGAATATTAAACTAGAGTATGTATATATCTTAGCGTTGATACAAGTAGCTATGTATGTACATTTGTGTCTAAGGATATACTAGACTATTAAAAATAGATGATAAGGATTTGAAATGAGAAATACCAAACGTGCGCTAGTATTTGCAGGTGATTACGCTTATATTCGACAAATCGAAACGGCTATGAAATCAATCTGTAGACACAATAGTCATTTGAAAATTTATTTGCTAAATCAAGATATTCCTCAGGAATGGTTTAGTAGATTAAGAATATATTTACAAGAGATGGGTGGCGACTTGATTGATTGCAAGTTAATAGGGCAACAGTTTCAAATGAACTGGTCAAATAAACTGCCTCATATCAATCATATGACCTTTGCACGCTATTTTATTCCAGATTTTGTAACAGAAGATAAAGTTCTCTATCTAGATAGTGATTTGGTTGTGACTGGTGATTTGACCGATTTATTTGAATTAGATTTAGGTGAGAATTATTTGGGCGCAGCTCGTTCTTGTTTTGGAGCAGGTGTTGGTTTTAACGCAGGAGTTCTATTGATAGACAATAAAAAATGGAAATCAAATAATATGCGTCAACAGTTAGTTGAATTAACTGAGAAAGAACATGAAAATGTGGGAGAAGGAGATCAGTCTATTCTCAATATTCTTTTTCAAAATAGTTGTTACCAGCTAGAGGATACATATAATTTCCAAATAGGTTTTGATGCTGGTGCAGCTGAAAAAAATCATGCTTTTATTTTTGAAATTCCATTAACACCTCTTCCAAAAATTTTGCACTATATTTCTCCTGATAAACCTTGGAAGCAGTTTTCTGTTGGACGTCTGAGAGAAGAGTGGTGGAAATACTCTTTTATGGAATGGAGTTATATAGTATCTAGCTGGAAAGAAAAGGGTGTATTTTATTCTGCAGATATTTATAAACCAAAATTAACTTGTATGAATTTAACTAATTCTTGGTGTGTAGAAAAAATTGATTATCTAGTTGAACAATTGCCGGAAGTACATTTTTATATTGCTGCTCATACTTTTATGTCGGATGAATTAAAGAGATTATCTAAGTATCAAAATGTGACCCTTTATCCCAATTCTTTTCCTATTTTGGTAGAAAAACTTCTACAGAATTCAGATATTTATTTGGATTTGAATTTAGATCATAAACTAGTATATATCTATGATTTGGTGAAGAAATACAATAAACCGATGCTTAGTTTTGAAAGTAGTCGATACCAAGAACTAACTGATGATTGTTATGCAGGACTCTATTCAACTAAAAAACCAGAAGATTTAGTAGAAGCAATTAAGTTTTATATGAGAGAAAGAAAACTATGAGAAAATCCATTGTATTAGTGGCTGATAATGCCTATCTAATTCAGCTTGAAACGACAATAAAATCTGTATTGTATCATAATAGAGATGTTGATTTTTATATTCTTAATAGTGATATAGCTCCTGAATGGTTCAAATTATTGGGGAGAAAAATGGAAGTTGTGAATTCTACCATTCACAATGTACACTTTGATAAAGAACTTTTTGAAGGATATAAAACAGGCCCTCATATAAATTACGCTACTTATTTTCGATTTTTTGCGACAGAAGTAGTTGATTCTGATAGAGTACTGTATCTTGATTCGGATATCATTGTAACAGGGGAGTTGACCTCTCTGTTTAAGTTGAATCTCAAAGGATATTCAATTGGTGCTGTTGATGATGTTTATGCCTATGAAGGAAGAGAATCTGGATTTAATGCCGGAGTTTTGTTGATGGATATTGCAAAATGGAAAGAGCATTCTATTGTTAATAGTTTGTTGGAATTAGCTGCAGAGCAGAATCAAGCTGTTGATCTTGGGGATCAGAGTATTCTTAATATTTACTTTGAGGCTAATTGGCTAGCGTTAGACAAAACATATAATTATATGGTCGGTACTGATACTTTTAGCCTGAATCAGGAGTGTGAACGGCTAGATGATAATCCACCTGTCATTGTTCACTTTGCTAGTCATGATAAACCGTGGAATACATATAGTATATCTAGACTACGTGAATTATGGTGGACTTATAGAGATTTAGATTGGTCAGAGATTGCTTTTAGTCGTTCTAGTTTGAATTACTTTGAACGAAGTAATCAATCTCAAAAACAGGCTATGGTTGTGACATGGAGTGCAGATGTCAAACATTTAGAGTATTTGTTACAACAGTTACCTGATTGGCATTTTCATGTTGCAGCTCCTGTTTTCTGTATTGATTCTCTGACTAAGTTATCTACTTATACCAACATGACTCTGTATCAGTCTATACTTCATCAAAGAATTGACTGGTTATTGGATGATTCTAGCGTTTATTTAGATATTAATACAGGTGAAGAGGTCTTTAATGTAGTTACAAGGGCACAAGAAAGAGGCAAGAAAATCTTGGCTTTTGACAAAACACGTAAAAGTATGGATGATGGAATCTATGACGGTGTCTTTTGTGTGGACGAACCAGAAGCTTTAGTTAATGCAATTAAAAAGTTAGAGGTATAGTGATAATGGACGAATTAATTAGTGTTATAGTTCCTATATACAATACGGAAAAGTACTTAGTAGAGTGCGTTGAGAGTCTTAGAAAACAAACTTATTCTAATATTGAGATTATATTAGTAGACGATGGCTCAACAGATGCTTCTATTGAAATCTGTGATGAATTTGCCGAAAAAGATTCGCGGGTAAGAGTATTTCATAAAAAGAACGAAGGTGTGGCAGTTGCAAGAAATTTTGGGATTCAACAGTCTAATGGTCAATATGTTGTAATTGTAGATTCTGATGATATTGCAGTTGATAGAATGATCGAAGTCCTATATACTCAAATAAAGGAAAATGATGCCGATATAGCGGTAGGAAACTATTACATTTATGACGAAAGTGATGGTAATTTTTACTATTACATTACAGACGATGATTATTGTGTAGAAGTGTTATCTCCACAAGAATTAATAGACAGACAGGCAGGAGCATGGAAATGGAATAGTACCGCCTTCATGTTAACTACTTTTAAATTATATAAGAAAGTGTTATTTGACGATGTTTCCTTTACTCACGGTAGAAGGTTTGATGATGAAGCTTCCACCCATAGACTGTTTTTAAGAAGCAAAAAAACAGTGTTTGTCAATGATAACATCTATCTCTACAGAAGACGTTCAGGTAGTATTATGAGATCTAAGTTTGATCTTTCTTGGGCAAGCGATTTAGTTGAAGTATTTTCCAAGAAAATATCAGATCTTGTTTTAGCTGGCTTAGATGTTTCAGTTATGCGCGTTCGATTTGTCAATCTTTTAAAGGATTATAAGCAGACGTTGGAATACCATCACTTAACAGATACTGAGGAATATAAAGATATTTGTTTTAGATTGAAGCTCTTTTTTGAAGCAGAACAAAACTAAAGTTGTAACATCACTATTTTTATTACAAAAGATTAGATTAACAGTAAGAGAGAAGGATTATTTTGTGAAAAAAATTTACTCATCAATGGCAGTAAAAAAAGGATTAACAACCTTATTTCTGCTGTTTATTTATGTATTGGGAAGTCGTATAACCCTTCCTTTTGTTGATTTGAATAGTAGAGACTTTCTAGGTGGGTCAACGGCATATTTGGCATTTTCAACCGCCCTTCTAGGAGGAAATCTGAGAAGTCTATCGCTATTTTCGATAGGCCTTTCACCATGGATGTCCTCAATGATTTTATGGCAACTACTTTCCTTTTCTAAGAAATTGAATATTTCTTCGGGTGCAGTAGAAGTTCAAGATAGAAGGAAGATGTATTTAACACTGGTTATTGCTTTGATTCAATCTTTAGCGCTCTCATTGAATCTACCTATCCAGCATCTTTATTCATCACTCTTGGTAACTGTATTAAATACCATGTTATTAATAGCAGGAGCCTTCTTCCTAGTATGGTTATCAGATTTAAACGCGCAACTTGGAGTAGGTGGCTCTGTGGTCATTTTACTATCTAGTATTGTTTTAAATATTCCCCAAGATATTTTAGATACTCTTCAGCTTGTTCGAATTTCTAGGGAAATAATGATATTGATTGCATTGAGCAGTATTGTATTGACCTATATGATGGTGCTCATGTATAGAGCGCGCTATCGTCTACCAGTTCATAAAATTGGCTTACGTAGCCGTTTCAAACGATATTCTTTTTTGGAAATCATGTTAAATCCTGCGGGTGGGATGCCGTTTATGTATGTGATGAGCTTTTTAAGTTTGCCTACCTATATCTTTTTACTACTACAGACTCTTTTTCCGCAGACTACAGTCTTCTCTGAATTATCGGCTCAGTATGGAGTTGGAAAACCATTATGGATTTATTCATATATTGCCATGATTTTTTTATTTAGTATTGCTTTTGCTTTTGTCAATATGAGTGGTGATCAAATCTCAGATCGGATGAAGAAGTCTGGTGAGTATATATATGGAGTTTACCCGGGAGAGGAAACAAGTCGCTTTATTAATCGATTGATTTTGCGCTTTTCGATTATAGGGGGAACTTTTAATGTGTTGATGGCGGGTACTCCAATGTTATTTGTTTTATCTGATGAAAAGTTGTTGAGGATTACAATGATTCCAGGTTTATTTATGATGTTTGGTGGTATGATTTTTACAATCAAAGATGAAATGAAAGCTTTGAGACTAAATGAAACCTATAAACCCTTGATTTAGGAGGCTTTTATGTATTATTTTATTCCAGCTTGGTATGGTTCAACCCGTCAATGGCACGCAGATGTGATTCCGTGGTATTATTCTCAGTTTCGTTTTGAGTTTGATGATACTTTCAATCAAATTAGGCTGTTTCAAAGACAAGGCCTACAGCCTAGACTATTAGTATTAGCCTATCAGCCGCATTTGCGTTACTTTTTACATAGACATGGTGTCTTAGAGACAGAAGTTTATTCTATCTTTGATGATATGCAAGACTTGCATGATATACACACCCAGGTTCTTAATCTCAGAGATATAGAGTGGGATAGTGATTGTCAATTTCTTTATAGTCCCTTTGCAATAGTGGTTCAGAAAAATGGGAAAAAGTATGCAAAGGTGGAGCATGGCGTAGAAGGATTTATCAGTGATATCCAATATTTTGATGATAGTGGTCAGATAAGTAAGAACTACATCATGGATGATCGTGGGTTTGTATCAAGTGTCATTTATTTTGATAATGGACAGCCTACCTATCAAGACTATTTAGATCCAAAAGGCATCTGGCGCTTTAGAGAGCATTTAAACGAAGGGGGACGAGTAGAGGTAAATCCAATATTTGGCTATCGTTTTCAACATCTTCATTACGCTAATATGAGTCAACTAATCGCAGAATATTTTGATAAATATCTGCAAAAGAAACAGGAAAAACAGGATATTTTCATCATTCCTTCTCATCCTCATCATGACCAATTTCTCTTCAGTTGCTTACCAAGTGATACTGCTAAAATTTTGAGTATATTCATTAATCGGAATTCTCAAGATAGTTTTAAAAATTTGGCGCAGTCATTAGAACAGACAGATGTAGTTTTAGTAGATAGAGAGGATAGTTTACAACTCTTGAAGGAGCTATATCCTGCACTATCGGATAAATTTTATCATCTCTCTCCTTTTGATACGCGTTTAAGACTAGGGAGAAGTCAGACTCGAAAAGAATCACTAATTTACTATCAATTAGATTTTTCTGAAGGAATTGATAGGCAAGCCCTTTTACAAGTCTTATCATTTATTGCTGAAACAAAAATACAGAAGTCATTTTTGGAGCCTTCTCTGCTAGCCAGGAACAAATGGAAGAGGTAGAATCACTTGTCAATGCAATCATTCAGGAACAAATCCAGACTGATAGTTTAGAAAAAGGAATAGTCTATGGTGGGGCAGAAAACCCTTTAGAAGAGAATCAAGAGCAAAAACTACGTTTTCAATTTGTCAATATGAATGATGAATTGGATCTGATTAAGACATTAGAGTTTGTACGTTTGATTGTGGATTTGAATAAACAACCTCACCTTTATACTCAAATAGCAGGTATTAGTGCAGGGATTCCTCAAATTAATCAAGTTGAAACCGTTTATGTAGAACATTTGAAAAATGGTTATTTAATTTCAGATGTGACAGAATTTTCCAAAGCGGCACATTACTATACAGATAAACTAAAAGAATGGAATCAAGCATTAGTATACTCTATTGATAAAATCAAGGAGCATACTGGCCAAAGATTCTTAGATAAATTGCATCATTGGCTTGAGGAGGTTACAGATGTCAAAGGACTATAAAATCCTACAGATAGGGATTGATAATTGGGCTCATCATTACGATATTCCGGAAAATATGGATTGGTACTATCTCTGCCCCAACTCACCGCTAGCCCTCCGTAAAATGATGAAGATGGATAGCATCACAAATTTTCATGCAATCTTGATAGAAGATGGTCAATATATAAGAGATTTATTGCCTTTTGTGCACCATATCGAACCCTATACTCTACTTTATAGTCAAGATTTTCAAACGTCAGATTTGGGCATTCTTGATTGCTTAAAAAAGCGGTGTGCTCAGGCTGTAGACTTCTCAGATCCTCAGCAATTATTAAATGATTTATCAACTTCCCTCTTTGGTGGGGGATATGGTGATAAATTATTTCCGTCAAGTATCGAAATTCATCCTTCATTTGAAGGTTCTATTACCTATCAAGGATTTGAACACGTGACTCTAGAAGGAAATTTTGGAGATACTTTTTCCCAGCTAGCTTATTGGTCATACAACATTGTGGTTAGTAAAAATCTTCCTATTGAGTTGTGGCTGGAGTATGAAAAACAAGGTAATTGTGATTTACGATTGGTTATTCGTAAGATATGGAGTGGGTCTGTTGATGGAATTTTTGAAGAAATCCTAGTGACTGAAAATGACCTAGAGCAAGCACTTGTTATGGAAAATAAAGATGGAGACTGCTATCTCGCCATATCTGTAGAAGCACGAGGTCAGGGAATTTTAACGATTGGTAATCTTCATCAGCGCTGGAGTCGTAAGCAGTTCGGGAAGTTTGTTTTAGGGGGAAATATCATTCATGATAGCAAACGAGATGAAATCAACTACTTTTCCATCCGGGTGATTTTAAGCCACCTTTAGCTGTTTTATTTTGCCGGTTTTCGTCCTGCCGAGGGATTTGAAGGATATTGGATGATGAAAAATTTAGGATGCCCTTTTTCTTCTGTTCTCAGATCCTCGTCTTGAGG
>CAKMOM010000117.1:0-6302 GCA_927910965.1 uncultured Streptococcus sp. | reverse complement strand
TCAAAAAATTTTAGAAAAAAGATGTAATTTTTTTGTAAAAGCCTTTACAAAAAATTAAAGTGGTATAATTAAATCATAAAAGGTGCAAAACGTTTTCGTAAAACGTTTGCCTAAATAAAAATAAAGGAGATTTGAATGATGAAAGATACATTCAAAAATGTCTTGTCTTTCGAATTTTGGCAAAAATTCGGTAAGGCTTTGATGGTGGTTATCGCGGTTATGCCGGCTGCTGGTTTGATGATTTCAATCGGTAAGTCTATCGTGATGATTAACCCAACCTTTGCACCACTCGTTATTACTGGTGGTGTACTAGAGCAAATCGGTTGGGGAGTTATCGTTAACCTTCATATCTTGTTCGCCCTCGCTATTGGAGGAAGCTGGGCTAAGGAACGTGCTGGTGGTGCTTTCGCCGCTGGTCTTGCCTTCATCTTGATTAACCGTATCACTGGTACAATCTTTGGTGTATCAGGCGATATGTTGAAAAATCCAGATGCTATGGTAACTACTCTCTTCGGTGGATCAATCAAAGTTGCTGATTACTTTATCAGTGTTCTTGAAGCTCCAGCCTTGAACATGGGTGTCTTCGTAGGGATTATTTCTGGTTTTATTGGGGCAACTGCTTACAACAAATACTATAACTTCCGTAAGCTTCCTGATGCACTTTCATTCTTTAACGGAAAACGTTTTGTACCGTTTGTAGTTATTCTTCGTTCAGTAATTGCTGCAATTGTACTTGCTGCTTTCTGGCCAGTAGTTCAAACAGGTATCAATAGCTTTGGTATCTGGATTGCCAACTCACAAGAAACTGCTCCAATCCTTGCACCATTCTTGTATGGTACATTGGAACGTTTGCTCTTGCCATTTGGTCTTCACCACATGTTGACTATCCCAATGAACTACACAGCTCTTGGTGGTACTTATGATGTCTTAACTGGTGCAGCTAAAGGTAGTCAAGTATTTGGTCAAGACCCACTATGGCTTGCGTGGGTAACAGACCTTGTAAACCTTAAAGGTACTGATGCTAGTCAATACCAACACTTGTTAGATACAGTACATCCAGCTCGTTTCAAAGTTGGACAAATGATCGGTTCATTCGGTATCTTGATGGGTGTCATCGTTGCTATCTACCGTAATGTTGATGCTGACAAGAAACATAAATACAAAGGTATGATGATTGCAACAGCTCTTGCAACATTCTTGACAGGGGTTACTGAACCAATCGAATACATGTTCATGTTCATCGCAACACCTATGTATCTTGTTTACTCACTTGTTCAAGGTGCTGCCTTCGCTATGGCTGACGTTGTAAACCTACGTATGCACTCATTCGGTTCAATCGAGTTCTTGACTCGTACACCTATTGCAATCAGTGCTGGTATCGGTATGGATATCGTTAACTTCGTTTGGGTAACTGTTCTCTTTGCTGTAATCATGTACTTTATTGCAAACTTCATGATTCAAAAATTCAACTACGCAACTCCAGGGCGTAACGGAAACTACGAAACTGCTGAAGGTTCAGAAGAATCTAGCAGCGAAGTGAAAGTTGCAGCAGGTTCTCAAGCTGTAAACATTATTAACCTTCTTGGTGGACGTGCAAACATCGTTGATGTTGACGCATGTATGACTCGTCTTCGTGTAACTGTTAAAGATGCAGATAAAGTAGGAAATGCAGAGCAATGGAAAGCAGAAGGAGCTATGGGTCTTGTCATGAAAGGACAAGGAGTTCAAGCTATCTACGGTCCAAAAGCAGACGTATTGAAATCTGATATCCAAGATATCCTTGATTCAGGTGAAATCATTCCTGAAACTCTTCCAAGTCAAATGACAGAAGCACAACAAAACACAGTTCACTATAAAGGTCTTACTGAGGAAGTATACTCAGTAGCTGATGGTCAAGTTGTTGCTTTGGAACAAGTAAAAGATCCAGTATTTGCTCAAAAAATGATGGGTGATGGATTTGCAGTAGAACCTGCAAATGGAAACATTGTATCTCCAGTTTCAGGTACTGTATCAAGCATCTTCCCTACAAAACATGCTCTGGGTCTTGTGACTGAAGCAGGTCTTGAAGTATTGGTTCACATTGGTTTGGACACAGTAAGTCTTGAAGGTAAACCATTTACAGTTCATGTTGCTGAAGGACAAAAAGTTGCAGCAGGTGACTTACTTGTCACAGCTGACTTGGATGCTATCCGTGCAGCAGGACGTGAAACTTCAACAGTAGTTGTCTTCACAAATGGTGATGTTATTAAATCAGTTAAATTAGAACAAACAGGTTCTCTTGCAGCTAAAACAGCAGTTGCTAAAGTAGAATTGTAATACACTTGAGGTTGGAAGCTGTTTTCCAACCTCTTGTTTTAGGAGAAAAACATGAAATTTTTAACACTCAATACTCATAGCTGGATGGAAAAAGAAGCCGAGGAAAAATTCCAGCTTTTGCTTGAAGATATTCTTGATAAAGATTATGATTTGATTTGTTTCCAAGAAATCAATCAGGAAATCACCTCGCCTAAGGTAGAAGTTAATGATCTCTATCAAGCTTTGCCAGCAGCTGAGCCGATTCACCAAGATCACTATGTTGGACTCTTGGTTGAAAAGTTGTCTGAGCAAGGAAAAAATTACTACTGGACTTGGGCCTATAACCATATCGGTTATGATCGCTACCACGAAGGTGTGGCTATCTTGTCTAAAACACCTATTGAAGCCAGAGAAATTTTGGTTTCAGATGTGGATGATCCAACAGACTATCATACTCGCCGTGTTGCCTTGGCTGAAACTGTAGTCGATGGTAATGAACTTGCAGTTGCCAGTGTCCACCTTTCTTGGTGGGATAAAGGTTTCCAAGAAGAATGGGCACGATTTGAGGCTGTCTTGAAAGAATTGAACAAGCCACTTTTGCTTGCTGGAGATTTCAACAACCCAGCTGGTCAGGAAGGTTACCAAGCTATTTTAGCTAGTTCATTAGGCTTACAAGACGCATTTGTAGTTGCTCAGGAGAAAAGTGGTAGCTATACTGTTCCACCAGAAATTGATGGCTGGAAAGGGAACACTGAACCCCTTCGAATCGATTATGTCTTTACTACCAAAGAGTTAGCGGTGGAAAATTTACATGTCGTATTTGATGGTAACAAGAGTCCACAAGTGAGTGATCACTATGGTTTGAATGCTATGTTAAACTGGAAATAATAACTGAAAAGAGGTTGGAATCACGAAATTCCAGCCTTTTTCTGACTAGAGAAGCTACTGGAAAAAGCTTAAATAAGTGAAGCTACTGAAATGGAATAAAATGTGGTATAATTGAACAGATAGATAGAATCGAGGATATTATGTCATTTACGAAATTTCAATTTAAAAACTATATTAGTGAAGCCTTGGAGGAGTTGAAATTTACAACTCCAACAGAGGTGCAAGACAAGTTGATTCCTATTGTTTTGGCAGGTCGTGACCTAGTCGGTGAATCAAAAACAGGTTCAGGTAAGACTCATACTTTCTTGTTACCGATTTTCCAGCAATTAGATGAAGCTAGTGATAGTGTACAGGCAGTGATTACTGCACCGAGCCGTGAGTTAGCTACTCAAATTTACCAAGCAGCTCGTCAGATTGCAGCCCACTCAGAAGTGGAAGTTCGTGTGGTTAATTATGTGGGGGGGACAGATAAGGCCCGCCAAATTGAGAAATTAGCAAGCAATCAGCCTCATATTGTTATCGGAACGCCAGGTCGTATCTATGACTTGGTTAAATCTGGTGATTTAGCTATTCACAAGGCCAAAACCTTTGTGGTCGATGAGGCAGACATGACCTTGGATATGGGATTCTTAGAAACTGTTGATAAGATTGCTGGCAGCCTTCCAAAGGACTTGCAATTCATGGTCTTCTCAGCGACTATCCCACAAAAACTGCAACCATTCTTGAAAAAATACTTGTCAAATCCTGTTATGGAGAAAATCAAGACCAAAACGGTCATTTCTGACACTATTGATAATTGGTTGATTTCGACAAAAGGACGCGATAAGAATGCTCAAATTTACCAGTTGACTCAGTTGATGCAACCTTATTTGGCAATGATTTTTGTTAACACTAAAACGCGTGCTGATGAATTGCATTCATATCTGACTGCTCAAGGTTTGAAAGTTGCCAAGATTCATGGAGATATTGCCCCTCGTGAGCGCAAGCGTATCATGAATCAGGTGAAAAATCTGGATTTTGAGTATATTGTTGCAACAGATTTGGCAGCGCGTGGGATTGATATTGAAGGTGTCAGCCATGTCATCAATGATGCCATTCCGCAAGATTTGTCCTTCTTTGTTCACCGTGTTGGTCGAACTGGAAGAAATGGCCTACCAGGTACAGCTATTACCCTTTATCAGCCAAGTGATGACTCCGATATCCGTGAGTTGGAGAAATTGGGAATCAAGTTTACTCCTAAGATGGTCAAAGACGGGGAATTTCAAGATACTTATGACCGTGATCGTCGTGTCAACCGTGAGAAAAAACAAGACAAGCTTGATATCGAAATGATTGGTTTGGTCAAAAAAGAAAAAGAAAAAAGTCAAACCGGGTTATAAGAAGAAAATTCAATGGGCAGTGGATGAAAAACGCCGCAAAACCAAGCGCGCTGAAAATCGTGCTCGTGGTCGTGCAGAGCGTAAAGCAAAACGTCAAACATTTTAATAGAAAAAATTGGAGTACTGAACTCCAACTTTTTTTTTTAATTAATTTATGAGAACGAAATATCTACATTGAAACACTACATTAAAGACTGCAAATTACGCTTAAAAATGGTATAATGATAAAGTTATATAGTCCCGATAAGATGGTAGGCATTTATCACTAATAGTTTTCCTATCAGTACTTTGTAACTCTATAACACTATTTTTAAGGGGGGGACATTTTTTATGTCAGGAACGTAAATTATTCACGTCTGAATCTGTATCTGAGGGGCATCCAGATAAGATTGCAGATCAAATTTCAGATGCTATCTTGGATGCTATTTTAGCTAAGGATCCAGAGGCGCACGTTGCTGCTGAGACAGCTGTATATACTGGTTCCGTCCATGTTTTTGGTGAAATTTCTACAAATGCCTATGTGGATATTAACCGTGTGGTTCGTGATACCATTGCAGAGATTGGCTATACCAATACAGAATACGGTTTTTCTGCTGAGACAGTGGGAGTACACCCATCTTTGGTGGAACAATCTCCTGACATTGCTCAAGGTGTTAACGAAGCCTTAGAGGTTCGTGGAAATGCAGACCAGGATCCACTGGACTTGATTGGTGCTGGAGACCAAGGGCTTATGTTTGGATTTGCGGTAGATGAAACAGAAGAGCTCATGCCATTGCCAATTTCACTCAGCCATAAATTGGTTCGTCGTCTGGCAGAACTTCGTAAGTCTGGTGAAATTAGCTATCTTCGCCCAGATGCCAAGTCACAAGTTACAGTTGAGTATGATGAAAATGACCGTCCAGTACGTGTGGACACAGTCGTGATTTCAACTCAGCACGATCCAGAAGTCAGCAACGAACAAATTCACAATGATGTCATTAACAAGGTTATCAAAGAGGTTATTCCAGCTTCCTACTTGGATGAGCAAACAAAATTCTTCATCAATCCTACTGGTCGTTTTGTAATAGGTGGACCTCAAGGGGACTCAGGTTTGACCGGTCGTAAGATTATTGTGGATACGTATGGTGGCTACTCTCGTCATGGTGGTGGTGCCTTCTCTGGTAAAGATGCGACTAAGGTTGACCGTTCAGCCTCTTATGCAGCTCGCTATATTGCCAAGAATATCGTTGCAGCTGGGTTGGCTAAGAAGGCAGAAGTGCAATTGGCATACGCAATCGGTGTTGCCCAACCTGTTTCTGTTCGTATCGATACCTTTGGTACAGGAACAGTAGCTGAAAGCAAACTTGAAAAAGCGGCTCGTCAAATCTTTGACCTTCGCCCGGCAGGAATTATCCAAATGCTGGATCTTAAACGTCCAATTTACCGTCAAACAGCGGCTTATGGTCACATGGGACGTACAGATATTGACCTTCCATGGGACCGTTTGGATAAGGTAGATGCTTTGAAAGAAGCAGTTAAATAAATTTTTAAGAGGGGGACTTCCTCTCTTTTTTATCGTGCTCAAACACGTTTGCTCTACTTTTATCCATAAGACCATCATATCAAATTAAGGCTATAATTTCAATGATTTTAAAGGAATAGTATATTAAAAAAGAGAGGAAGTCCCCCTCTTAAAAAATTTATTTTAACTGCTTCTTTCAAAGCATCTACCTTATCCAAACGGTCCCATGGAAGGTCAAT
>CAKMOM010000116.1:0-30758 GCA_927910965.1 uncultured Streptococcus sp. | reverse complement strand
TTTTACATGCATTATTTTTACATGCATTATTTTTACATGCATTATTTTTACACTTGCAAACCTTGTGACCGTAATTCAGCAAAAAGTCTCTCTTGCATTATTTGAAAGCTGAACTCTGATATTTTTCTATCAGAGAAAAATCTAAAAATTCGCGAACCAGTCCCGCGCCCAAAAGATACCTTAATTTCTCTCAAATAGCCCGCTTGTTTCAATTTTTCAAAGTGCTTTAAAACAGTTCGATAATTCAAGCCTGCTCGTTTTGCTATCTCTTCAGGATAGACTTGCCAAGTGGAGATATTGCTTAAAACAATCATCAGTACTCCTATTTCAGCTGCTCCAAGCGTAGGATCGTTGATAAAATCATTACTAACAGCAGTATATTCGTTAGTTGGATTCCTGAAAGATGAAATCCACTTTTAAGTTATAAAGTTTTTTCTTATCCATGCGAACTCCTTTCTATTTCTAGTCTCCTTTTCTGCTGCTCATTCAAATCGTTTCTAGATAACTTTTTCTAGTCTTTTAGAAATGATTTCTACATCTGAGTCGTCCAGTTTCAACTGATCGGCTTTTTCATTTAAACGAGCTTCGACAACTTGGTTAATTTCAAACCATTCTCGTTTTGTAAATCGGCTTCTGAATTTTAGAAATTCGTTTATTGTTTCTTTCATCCTACTCCTTTCAAATTTGGTATAATAAAAATAAAACGAGGTAATTCTGATGAAATTAAATCCTGATTGTATAAGGGACATACTGCTAGATATTGAAAGTAAAACTACTTTCAAAACATATGCCAAGTATACCGAACCAGATGACTTCAGCAATTTAAAACCAAAGTATGAAGTTGACGAAATAATGTATCATATAAGACAATGCGAACATTCTGAATTGTTTATTGATAAAGTTTCGTACTTCATTGGCGGAGGTTGTATGGTAAGAGACTTATCTCCCAAAGGTCATCAGTTCATTAATGATATTCGCCAAGATACCAATTGGAATCGGACAAAAGATATAGCAAAGAATGTTGGTTCTTTTTCACTGGATGTCCTTAAAGATATTTCATCACAAGTTATTACCAACCTCATTTCAAATCAGCTTGGCAATAAATTTTAAGTAGACAGTAGCATGGTTGCTTTCAGCCGTGCTTTTTGTTTTGATTGCTTGCACACCTTTTAATTTCTGGTTATTCAAATAAATACCATCTTCTCTTATTTTGAGTTCATTCATTCCATACTCCTTTTCTACTTGATTTAAAATCAAGTTTTTGTGCAAAAAATTATGTACCTAGCAAATCACTTGCTTTGACGCCGTAAATTTGGCACACTTTAATAAGATTCCCTGCGGAAATTGATTTTATATTTTTTTCCCAAGAGCCCACCGTCTGAGCAGTAACACCAACGGTTTTTCCAAATTCTTTTTGATTAAGTTTATTTCTCGCTCGAATCTCAAGAATTGTAATTTTAGGTTTTACATCTGTCATTTTTCCTTCTCCTTTCTTAAATCTGATTTTATTATACTTGATTTAAAATCAAGTGTCAACAATTTTGTTGATTTTTTTTTCAACTTTTTTTTGTTTTTTTTAACAAATTTTATTGATTTTAAATCAAATATACTATATAATATGTTTGTAAAGGCAGGAGGTGAAAGGATGCTTAACAAACAAATCGGATCAAGAATTGAATCTTTAAGACAAGTTAACAAATTAAGTCAACTAGAGCTGGCTACAAAGATGGGATATAAATCAGACTCTACTATTTCTAAATGGGAAAACGGAACTAATATACCAAGCGGAGGAAAATTGGTAAAATTGGCACAAATTTTAGGGACGACAACAGACTATATTTTATTTGGTGGGACATCTGTAATTAACGGAGTTAATCATGGCGTAAACGGATTAGATGCTGGAAGCGGTAATACCAATACATATAATTTCGGTGTAAACGATAATGTAGATAGCCACAACGAAAGTATGAAGGCTCTCGGTATCGCAGACATGAAAATGTCACGCGCATTATTGAATGCCCAAAACGATACCGTTAAGAAACTAGATAGAATCATAGAACTTTTAGAAGAACAGAATAGAATTTTAAAAGAAATAAAAGAATAAATAAAAGGAGTAATTAAAATGGGAATGTTTAAAGGTCCTAGCACTCTTTCAGTCGCTTCAGAAGCTGAAGATTTACAATATGTTGTCTTACAGGTAACTTTAAAAGAGAAATTTTTTGGTACAGGGTCGCGTAACCTTACAGCCTTAGAAGAAGTTATCAACGAACAAGCAGCCAAAGGCTATAGACTTCATACAATAAGCACTGCTAGTGGCGGTAGTTCTGGTTTGGTTGGTGGTGACCGTATCCAAGCGACTATGGTATTTGAGAAAATTTAAAAAAGCCCCACACCCTTCGATTGTTACATATCGTTGGAATCAATTTAATTTTATGATATAATTAAGTTACTTAGAGGTTTACCCTCATAATTTTAAACTTTGCACCTTAGCGTGCCAGGGGAAGTAACTTAACCGTTGCTTCCCTTTTTAAAAACTAAAAAATCCCCACACTCGCCATCGCCAAATTTTGAGTGTGAGGAACTTCAATACAAGAAAAAAAGCATTAAAAAGCTCTTTTTCTTGTACCCATTTTATCAAAAAAGAGGTACAAATTCAATGGCATATTTCAGAAAAAGGGATAACGGTTGGGAATATCGTATCTCTTACAAAGACAAAAATGGCAAATACAAGCAAAAGTCAAAAAGTGGATTTAAGACCAAGAAACTGGCTCAAGCTGCAGCAAGAGAGATAGAGGAAAACTTATCCGAGAATATCCTAACAGACAAAGATGTCACACTTTATGATTTTGTCAAAACATGGTCCAATGTATACAAACGACCTCACGTCAAGGATAAGACCTGGGATACATACACCAAAAACCTAAAGCATATCGAGACTTATTTTGGAGAGTTAAAAGTAAAAGATATCACTCCCTTGTATTATCAAAAACGGCTTAATGAGTTTGGTGAAAAATACGCCCAGGAAACCCTCGAAAAATTCCATTATCAAATCAAAGGCGCTTTAAAAGTAGCAGTCAGGGAACAAGTAATCAGTTACAACTTCGCTGAAGATGCTAAAGTCAAATCTCAGATAGAAACCAGGTCTGAGGATAACGACTTCTTGGAAGAGAGCGAATATAAGGCTCTAATTTCATCCACACGCTCGAATATGCAGTATGTGTCCTATTTTACCCTCTATCTACTTTCGGTCACTGGCATGCGCTTCTCTGAGGTTCTTGGCTTAACGTGGAATGACATAGACTTACAAAATGGAATAATAGATATAAATAAGTCTTTTGACTATTCAAAGACTCAAGATTTTGGAGACTTAAAAAACGAGAGTTCAAAAAGAAAAATCCCAATCGATAAGAATACGATTGAGACTTTAAAAACTTATAGAAAAAAATACTGGCAAGCAAACATCAAAAACAGAGTATGCTTTGGAGTTTCAAACTCTGCTTGTAACAAACTCATTAAGAAATTGGTAGGCAGACCGGTAAGAAACCACAGTCTAAGACACACTTACGCTTCTTACTTGATATTCAAAGGGATAGACATTGTAACTATATCGAAGCTATTAGGACATGAGAGTCCAGATATAACCCTAAAAGTATACTCACACCAAATGGAAGCTTTGGCAGATAAAAACTTCGAGCAAATAAAAGAAATATTTCTAACGGCTTAAATTTGGGGCGGATTTGGGGCGAAATACCCACAAAGCTTGATAAATCAATGGTTTTTAATCCGTCTACCGCCTTCTATAACTTGTTTTATCAGGTTTCATTTAAACAAAAAGCCCCCGTTGTAGGGCTTTTTTGATTTTCTTCGGATAAATAAGCATAACTTTAAAAAAACTTTGGGGCGGATTTGGGGCAGACTTCTTTTTGGGAGACAATCTTTTGATACTCAATGAAAATCAAAGAGCAAACTAGGAAACTAGCCGCAGGCTGTACTTGCGTACGGCAAGGCGACGTTGACGCGGTTTGAATTTGATTTTCGAAGAGTATGAAATCAACTGAAAAAGCTTCGTCACACCTGGTGACAAAAGCCTCTAGTTTACTCTGTTTCTTCTTCTATTTCAACTTCGGTAATTTGGACTTTTACCTTGGTAACACGTCCATTTTTCACTTTATCATTGGTTAGGATAAGCTGCTTGTTTTGGCTGACTAATTCATAACTGAGTTTCTCAGTCGTCGGAATGGTCCCAACTCCTGTCAAGTAGTAACCCGCGATGGTATCAACGTCATCACTTTCCAGTTCAACATCAAAGTAGTCATTAAAATCATTGAGATTCATGGTACCTTGAACAATATAAGTATCTTCTCCAATTTTATGAACTTCGATTTCAGCCTTATCTGTTTCGTCATCGATTTCCCCAACGATTTCCTCTAAGAGGTCTTCCAGGGTCACCAAACCAGCCATCCCACCGTATTCATCTAGCAAGATTGCCATTTGTCTTTGAGTATTTCGCAATTCTTTTAGCAAGTCATCCACAAAAATAGTTTCAGGAACAAAAAGTGGATCTTGTAAGATTTTCTTCCAAACAATATTGTCAAAACCGTCCACAAAGCCCGCATTAAGGAGACTCTTGGTATGAATGATTCCAATCACGTTATCCTTGTCTCCATCATAGACAGGGATACGAGAATAATTTTGTTTTAAAATACTTTGGATGATGGTTTGACTATCATCCTGAATATCAACCATAAAGGCATCCGTTCGAGGAACCATGACTTCTCTGGCCATCAGTTCATCTAGTGAAAAGATTCCTTGTAACATTTCAATTTCGTCAGCATCTAGTGTTTCTTCACTATTGGTCAACATGTACTCAATTTCATCACGGGTCATTTTTTCGTCAGCATCGTCAAAGGTCATAGGAGTCAAGCGACTCAAGAGATTGGTAGATGCAGACAAAAGCCAAACAAAGGGACTAACTAGTTTCCCCAGCCCAATGATAACTGGCGCTGTACGAATCGCCAAGGCATCCTTTAGATTAAGAGCGATTCTCTTAGGATACAATTCCCCAAAAACGATGGAAATATAAGTCAAAAATGCTAAAGACAGAAAACTTGCAACGGCATAAGCTGTTTCGCCATTTCCAAGCCAAGAAGCGATCTCTCGTCCCAGAGTTTCTGCCAAACTCGCCCCAGATAAAATCGTAATCAGGGTAATCCCTACTTGAATGGTTGATAAAAAGTGGTTAGGATTTTCTAGTACCTTCAGTAGACGGATATAACGTCTATCTCCTTCTTCTGCCTTTTGTTCAACCCTCGCACGGTTAAGTGAAACCATGGCCATTTCTGTGGCTGAGAAAAAGGCATTTAACACCGTCAAGATAAACAATAAAACAAATTGTAGCAACAAAATCTGACTACTTGGGTCTTCCATAGTTCTTCTCCTAAAATAGTATCTTATCCTCTATTATATCACAAAATATAGTCTAGTACATATTATTTTTTCTCATACTCTTCGAAAATCTCTTCAAACCACGCCAGCTTTATCTGCAACCTCAAAGCTGTGCTTTGAGCAACCTGCGGCTAGCTTCCTAGTTTGCACTTTGATTTTCATTGAGTATCCGTGTCTATTGTAGCCCTGCTTAAACTAGTAAGAAAGAACTCCTATATCCACAAGTGACATAGGAGTTTATTTTGTATTTTACTGAGTAACAGTCACTTCTCCAGTTCGGTAATCCAGTTGAAGCCCTTTTTGAACATTGGGAACTAGAACATTAAATTCCAATTCTCCGTCTGAAGACTTGGCTTCAATCTGTGAAGCTGAAGGAACTAAATCCTCGTTTGAAGCATAATAAAGAGTTACACGGTAACGAACACGCTTGTTTTTATCCAAGGCCTTACGTACCATGCTTTCATAGTAGTTTTGACCAGTCGAATCCTCGGCTTGAGCCTGATTTGCCCAGGCTGTTTGAACAGCAATGTTTTTAGGATTGCTTGTCGAGGCATCAAAACCATCCAAGCCACCGATTAAGGCATAGCCTAACAAGTGACCTCTATCGACCGCATGGGTATAAGTACCCTTTAGATTCTTAACCTGATGCCAGCCTGGAGGAGTCCAAGAAGTCGAACCATTCCCAGTTTCTTCACGATTCTTGTACTGACGAGTAGCCTTAGACAAGAGCGCATTAGCTACGGTTGGCACTGTTTCCTTGCCCACTGTCTTTGTTTTATTATCAGCGTAGGGCTTACTTGAAACCTTGGCATCTAGATTTGTTTTATTACCATTGACGATAAAAGCACCTGAGCCATTCCACTCCAGACTCCCTTTTATTTGACTTTTGACTGCGTCTGTTAAGACACTTTCTGCCAATTCTTGACTAGGAGCTTCCGACGCTTGTTTTTTCTGACTAACCTTTGTTTTAGGACTATTAGCTGTCGACTGCATCTGCTTGATATAATAGCTTCCCGCAGATAAAAGCAATAACACTAGCAGTCCGATCAGTGTCTGTCTTGTTTTTTTATCCATTTTTCTCCTTATCTCTAGAAAAAGACTGGTTCTCCAGCCTAATTTCCTGTAAATTTATGAATCAATTCCTGCCATTTTGCTGGAGACAGGATAGCCCATGGATCTTGACCCTTGCCCAAGATTCCATAACCTACCATTAAGCCGATACCTAGGGCTAGAGCACCTAAAAACAGTACCAAAATGACTAGAAGTAAACGCTTGATTACGTAGCTTGATTTCTTATTCATCTTCATCACTTGCCTCAATCCGCTGAATCTTAGCACCTAGCTGTGCCAACTTCTCATGGAAACGGTAGTAACCTCTATCCAAGTGAACCAATTTACCAACTACAGTTTTTCCTTGTGCCACCAAACCTGTCAAAATCAAGGCAGCACTGGCACGAAGGTCAGTTGAAAGAACTTCTGCCCCCTGCAAAGGTTGACCACCAACAATACGAGCTGTATCACGGATAATCTCAGAGTGCAAGCCCATGCGACGCATTTCTTCTAGATGTTGGAAACGATTTTCGAAAACTGTCTCCACCATAGTTGATTCCCCTTTTGCAACGGTCATCAAGGCTGTAAATTGGGCCTGCATATCTGTTGGAAATCCTGGGTGGGGCAAGGTTTTCACATGAACAGCTTTTAAATTTTCTAGTTGAGAGCGAACTCGAATTCCTTCAGCCTCCTCTGTCACTTCCACTCCCATTTCAAGTAACTTGGCAATCAAGGGACGGTTGTGCTCCCAGACAGCGTCTTTAATCAAGACATCACCACCAGTCATGGCAGCAGCTACCATAAAGGTTCCGGCTTCGATACGGTCTTGGACTACATTGTGAGTCGTACCATGAAGTTTCTCAACACCGGTAATAGTAATGGTCTCTGTACCAGCACCTTTGACCTTGGCTCCCATTTCATTTAGGAGAATGGCTAAGTCAACAATCTCAGGCTCACGCGCAGCATTCTCAATCACTGTCACACCATCAGCCAGAGTCGCAGCCATCATCAAGTTCTGCGTTGCACCAACACTTGGGAAGTCCATGTAGATATGAGCTCCATGTAAGCGATCTGCCTTGGCTTCGATATAACCAGCTGTCTGGCTGATTTTAGCCCCCATAGCTTCTAGACCTTTCAAATGAAGATCAATAGGGCGGCTACCAATCGTACAACCACCTGGCATGGATACCTTAGCATGACCCACACGGGCAAGAATTGGCCCCAAGACAACGATGGAGGCGCGCATCTTGCTGACATACTTGTAAGGAGCTTCCTCAGTGATATCGCCAGTCGCGTCCACCTCAACAAGATGAGCTTCTTCATTAAAATCCACCTTGGCATTTAAACCGCGAACCACCTGATTCATAGTGAAAACATCTGACAAGATAGGAACATTCTGCAAGACGGTCTTTCCTTTACTTGCTAGAATAGTCGCTGCCAACAAAGGCAAGACTGCATTCTTTGCTCCTTCGATCGTAACACTTCCTACCAGACGATTATCGCCACCTTGAACCACAATTTTTTCCATACTTATTTCCTTTACTCTTGATTTTATAATAATCCTCTAAGCGCTTCTTGCCACAACTGATATAGGCTGATAAAGAAAGAACTCATGATATAGCCCATTACAATGCTGAAAAAAGCTACTAGTAAACGAACTTTTCCTGTGTTCTCAGCTGTTACTTTTAAAACCTTTTCCCATCTAACAAGATTCTTTAAAAGGTAAAAACTCACATAAATAAAGAGCATGTGACTGCTTAGAGTGAATAATAATTGAACCATTTGACTATTATACCATCTTCTCTGTTTGTGCGCTAGTTTGGAAACTTCACTTAAAAACTAGGGATTGTTTTTCAAGTAATCAATTGCATCTTGTAGGGTTTTAACAGGCACGATTTTCATATCTGTCTTGATTGTTTTAGCGGCTTCCAGAGCTGTTTGGTAGTTATTTTTCGCATCCGGATGCGCTTTTTGTTCTTCTTCGCTAACGGGATTATCAGGTGCAAAGAAAATAGCGGCACCTTCTCTAGCAGAAGCTACAACTTTCTTATCAATACCTCCAATGTCCCCCACATTGCCATCGCGGTCAATGGTACCTGTACCGGCAACAATACGGCCATTACGAAGACCTGGGTCAGCTATTTGGGTATAGATAGCTAGACTAAACATAAGGCCTGCACTTGGACCGCCAATACCAGCTGTAGAAAAGCGAATTGGGACATCACTGGTTACTTCTGTACGGTCAATCAAGCCGATTCCAATTCCATTTTTGCCATTTTCTAGCGTAATGATTTTTCCTTCTGCAGACTTGGTTTGCCCATCTTCTTCATAGGTGACCTTGACAGAATCCCCTAATTTTTGAGAATTGACGTAATCAATCAAGTCTTTGGAACTATCAAAGGTCTGATCATTGACTGCTGTGACCGTATCAGAAATGTTGAGAATCCCTTTAAAGGTCGAATTATCCGTCACAGTCAAGACATAAACCCCAAGATATTTGAGTTCAATATCCTTACCAGCTGTTTTTAACCCTTGATACTTGGCCATATTTTGCGATGTTTGCATGTAGAATTGATTGATCCGCATAAATTCAACATCGGAAGAACCACCTGTAGTCTCCTGAGCACTACGAATATCTGTAAAAGGCGTCAACCATGCATAAATCATATGAGCTAAAGTGGCATGCTGGACACCAACCGTAACGAATTGATAGGCACCAGCTTCCTTATCTTCTGTGTCATTTACTTTAAGGACTTGGCGAATATCTTCTGAACCGCCTGGAACCTCTATATAATAGGGCAAGGGCACTACAAACGCCAAGAAAGTCACAATCAAGGCCGCAATGACGTATAAGGGCCATCTAATCTTTTTTTTCATTTCTTATTTCCTCCAAAATACTATCAGGAACATAGCCGGCAATATCCTGACCAAACTTCAAAAGTTCTCTAACACCTGATGAACTGAGATAGAGATGTTCAGGTCGACTATGTAAATAAATGGTCTCTATATCAGGAGACAGTTGATGGTTGTAGTAATCAAAACTGGCTTCATATTGCAAATCCGACGCATTTCTCAAGCCTCGCACTAGACAAGTAGCCCCCAGTCTTTTTGCAACATCAACCACCAATTCATCATGAGAAGACACAACTTCAACATTTTCCAAATGTTTCACAGCCTTTTCTAACCCCCGTTTACGATTTTCAAGAGGGAGAAATCCCTGTTTGTGGGGATTGAAAAAAATTCCGACATAGAGCTTATCAAAAAGTCTGCTCGTCCGTTCAATGATATCCAGATGCCCATTTGTCATCGGATCAAACGAGCCTGTGAATAAGCCAATCTTATCTGACATAAACTGTTACCTTACTAATTCCATAAATCTTTTCCTTCCAGATACCCAGGCAGGCAATTTCTTCTGGAAGTTCAACGGCCTTATCCGTCTCACACACGACCATGACATCTTCAGAAAAAAGGTCTCTCTCAGCCATTTTTTCAATATCTGCTACGATTTGTTCCTTGGCATAAGGAGGGTCTAAGAAAATGAGATTAAATTTCCCAGATACCTGTTCCAATGCCCTTTCTGCATCCATCTTGAGTAGTTGAAATTTTCCAACTTCCTTGGTCATCTGAATATTTTCAGCCACGATAGCCTGAGCCTTACGGTCTCGCTCCACCAAAACAGCACTGGACATGCCACGTGAGACTGCCTCGATAGATAAACCACCACTACCTGCATAAAGGTCCAAGACTCGTCCCCCTTCAAAGTAGGGACCAATCATGTTAAAAATGGCGCCCCTAACCTTATCCGAAGTAGGTCTTGTCGTCTTGCCTTCTAGTGTCTTGAGGGGACGTCCCCCATAGATTCCTGATACGATTTTTCATACCGTTTATTATACCAAATTATGGGCAAAAAGAGAAAGAAAACCGAACCTTGCGGTTCGATTCTCTACAAAATATTTTCGTAAGTATCGCGGACTTCTTGAGGCCAAACACTTGTTTGCACTTCCCCAATATGTTTCTTGCGAAGTAGGAACATGGCCATCCGAGATTGTCCAATTCCTCCACCGATTGTCAATGGGAATAGGCCATTCAACAAAGCCTTGTGCCATTCCAATTCCAAGCGGTCTTCATCACCTGTGATGGCAACCTGACGGCGAAGCGTTTCTTCATCTACACGGATTCCCATAGAAGACAACTCAAAGGCTCCACCTAGAGATTCATTCCAGACAAGAATATCACCATTTAGACCCTTGTAGCCATTTTCAGATTCGCTTGTCCAGTCATCATAGTCTGGTGCACGTCCATCGTGCGGTTTACCGTCTGGTAATTCACCACCGATACCAATCAAGAAGACAGCACCAAATTCTTTACAGATAGCATTTTCACGTTCTTTCGGTGTCAAGTCTGGGTAGCGTTCTACCAACTCTTCTGTATGGATGAAAGTGATTTGTTTTGGCAAGACAGACTCGATGTCATAGCGAGCTTCTACTGCTAGCTCAGTCAATCGAATAGCCTTGTAAATCTTTTCAACTGTTTCTTTTAGATAAGCGATGTTACGTTTACCATTTGGAATGACTTTTTCCCAGTCCCACTGGTCAACATAAACAGAGTGGGTCGCATCCAACGAATCTTCGTCTGGACGAAGGGCCTTCATGTGGACGAAGAGACCTTCACCCTCACCGAAACCAAAACGAGCCAAAGTATGGCGTTTCCATTTGGCAAGTGAATGCACCACTTCATAGGTTTCATCAGGAATCTGCAAAACCTTGACAGATACTGGATTTTCCACACCAGACAGGTTATCCTGCATCCCGTCACCGACCTTGCTCAAGATAGGACCTTGAACTTCGACAACTTCTAGCTTATCTTTCAAATACTGGGTAAAAGTGTTTTTGACAAAGGAAATTTCTTCTTGTTGATGGATAAAACTTTTCTTCATAGGCTACTCCTCAAAAATTAATTAAAAGCATTATACACCTATTTCCAAGAAAAGAAAAGAGAAAATTTAAAAAAATCAGTGCTCCTTCGAACACTGATTTCATGGACCTTTAGTCATTGCGACCAAAGATACGTAGAATACTGAGGAAAAGATTGATAAAATCAAGATAGATACTGAGTGCCATTGAGATGATCCAACCTGTCGCTACTTGTCCTCGTGACTGCTCATAAACATAGCGAATCTTTTGATTATCCCAAGCAATCAAACCAGAGAAAACCAAGACCATGGCAATACTAATCATGTAGTCAAAGAAGCTATTGGCTAAAAATAGATTCACAACCATGGCAATGATGAGACCAACAAGCGCCGCCATCAAAGCTCGTCCCATTCCACTCAAATCCTTCTTGGTGAAAATCCCGATTGCCGCCATGACAAAGAAGAGAAGAGCGCTGGATACAAAGGCTGACAAAACTGTTCCCGGTGTATAGAAGGCTACGACAAAGCTAAGGGTGAAGCCATTCAGTAGGGAGTATACTAGAAATACTGGCAGAGCTGCTGGGCTATTTTTTGCAGCCATGCTACTTGCAACAAATACCAGAGCAAGTTCTGCAAAAGTTGCAACCATCAACCAGAGACGGCCATGCATTAAAAAGTAAGTCAATTGAGCCTGAAAGACTGTCAACATCAAAGCTGACACCAGAGCTGATAGTCCAATTCCAATCCCTACAAAGGCATAAACCTTAGCGTAAAATTGATTGAGACCTGAACGTTCTTGAATAATTGTTTGATTCATTCTGATTCTCCTTTTTCTATAACTATATCTTGATTATAACAAAGTTTTTTTAAATTAGCTGAAATAAAACATCAAAATGCCTGCGGCAACTGCCACATTGAGACTCTCCGCCCTACCTTTCATACCAATATGAACCAGCTGATTGGCACTTTCAGCCATGATAGGACTAATCCCTTGCCCTTCATTTCCCATGACTAAAGCAAAATTTTCTAGGGGAGAAAGCTCACGATAATCCTTGGAATCTCTCGATAAGGTCGTTGCCAGAATGGGCAAATTGCTCTTCTTTGCCTCTTCTATAAAGGTAGCAACAGGCATACGATAGATGGGCAAATGAAAATGGCTTCCTTGCATGGAACGCAGAGTCTTGAGACTGTAAATATCCGCTGACTTGTCTGAAACAATGACCCCTGTCAAACCTGCCGCGTCCGCAGTCCGAATCATGGTACCTACATTACCAGGATCTTGGACATCTTCTAAAAATAGAAACTTACCCTGACTAAAATCAGGCGGTCCCACTTCTTCTTTTTGAATAACTGCGACAATGCCTTGAGGTGTTTGCGTATCTGCCAAATCCCGCAAAATCTCCTCTGACACCCAGACAATTTGCGGAAAAGCAGATAACTGATCTCTATAACTTTCTAGGGCAAAAATTTTCTCAATCGTCACTCCAGCTTGAACAGTTTCTTCAAACAAGTGCCAACCTTCAATCAAATAAGTAGACTTACGGTATTTTTTTTTGGTGTAATTTCTTGGCATTTTTTACCACAGAATTGGCTTTTGAGGTTATAATAGTCATAGAAATATTATAACACAATCAAAGGGGTTTGGTATGCAAAAGGTTAGAATGATCGCCCAAGGTAGGGTGCAGGGAGTCGGCTTTCGTTGGGGTGTTTACAGCTTGGCACTTGAAATTGGTGGCATCACAGGTCGAGTCTGGAATAATGACGACGGCACAGTGGAAATTTTAGCCCAAGCAGACTCATCTACTATCATGGCAAAATTTATCCAAGAAATCCGAAAAGGACCCACACCTTTTTCAAAAGTCAGCTACTTAGATGTCAAACTAAGTAACTTTCCTCCTTACCCTGACTTTAAAATCGCAAATTAGGTCTCTAGAACTATTGTATATTTTGTAAAAAAACAGTAGAATAGAAAGGTATAATTTTTAAAGAAGGAATAAAAACAGTGAAATCTATTAAACGTTTTGCACTCTCAGCTATGGGAGTGGCTATGTTGCTAGTCTTGACTGGCTGTGTTAGAGTCGATAAAGCCACAGGAAAGCCAATAGGATTTATTTGGAATACTATCGGAGCGCCTATGGCTGAAGCTATCAAGTACTTCGCTACTGATCAAGGTCTAGGCTTTGGTGTCGCTATCATCATCGTAACCATTATCGTGCGCTTGATTATCTTGCCACTTGGTATCTACCAATCATGGAAGGCAACGCTTCACTCTGAAAAGATGAACGCCCTCAAGCACGTCCTTGAGCCACACCAAACACGTCTCAAGGAAGCGACTACTCAAGAAGAAAAACTCGAAGCCCAACAAGCTCTCTTTGCCGCTCAAAAAGAACACGGCATCAGCATGTTTGGTGGTGTAGGATGTTTCCCTATCCTCCTTCAAATGCCTTTCTTCTCAGCTATCTACTTTGCTGCCCAACATACTGAAGGGGTTGCTCAAGCAAGCTACCTAGGCATTCCTCTAGGTTCTCCAAGTATGATTTTGGTTGCTGCGCAGGTGTCCTTTACTATCTTCAATCGCTCCTTTCACTTCACGGAGTAGAAGACGAAACGCAAAGAGAACAAATCAAGAAAATGGCTTACGTGAGCCCAATCACGATTGTTGTCTTCTCCCTCATTTCACCAGCCAGTGTCACACTTTACTGGGTTGTCGGTGGTTTCATGATGATTCTCCAACAGTTTATCGTCAACTATATCGTTCGTCCAAAACTTCGCAAAAAAGTCCGTGAAGAACTGGCAAAGAACCCACCAAAAGCAAGTACTTTCTCTACACCAAGTGGACGAAAAGACGTTACCCCTGGACAACCAACTGCTATCACAAGCAAGAAAAAAACATAAAAATCGCAACGCTGGAAAACAACGTTCGAGATAAGAAGAAAAAGGCTTAGCTAGTTTGCTAAGTCTTTTTGCAAGTCATACTCTTCGAAAATCTCTTCAAACCACGTCAGCTTCGCCTTGCCGTATATTATGTTACTGACTTCGTCAGTTCTATCCACAACCTCAAAACCATGTTTTGAGCAGCCTGTGGCTAGCTTCCTAGTTTGCTCTTTGATTTTCATTGAGTATCAAAAGCCCGATGTTTCCATCAGGCTTCTTTTTTATCCATGTACACGTTTCATATAGTCTTGGTAACTTTCGGTATCCATGAGTTTTTTAGCGTTCTTGACGCGATCTGCTGTTGGTGGTTTAACCCCTTCGAGTGAATATGGAATTCCCAATTCACGCCATTTGAATTCTCCCATAGTGTGATAAGGTAGAATTTCAAACTTATCAACATTTTTAAGGGTCTTGACGAATTTACCAAGTTCAATCAAGTCATCATCTCTGTCTGTCAACCCTGGAACTAGCACGTGGCGAATCCAGACAGGTTTTCCAATATCTGATAAATACTGGGCACAGGCCAAGATATTTTTATTGGTTTGGCTAGTAACAATCTTGTGCTGTTCTTCGTTGATTTCTTTGATATCCAAGAGGACCAAGTCAGTGACAGCCATGAGTTTGTCAAACTTCTCAAGGTAACGTGGTTTATTACGGAAAGGAAGGGCACAGGTGTCCAAAGTACAGTGGATTCCGTGTTCTTTGGCCTTGGTAAAAAGGGCAATCAAGAAATCAATCTGCAAGAGGGCTTCTCCTCCACTGACTGTAATCCCACCCTTATTTCCCCAGAAACCACGGTAGCGCAAGGCTTCTGTCAAGACATCATCTACCGTCCGTTCACGTGATTTATTGGACTCCATAGCCCAAGTGTCAGGGTTGTGGCAATACTGGCAACGCATGTGACAGCCCTGCAAAAAGACAATAAAGCGAATACCAGGCCCATCTACTGACCCAAAGCTTTCTGTCGAATGCACCATTCCTGTCACTTGTCCATAATCAATTGTTTCTTCAGACATATCGTTACCTTCCTTGAAAACGTTTTATAGTTTTATTATATCACGACTTGAAGGAAAAACAAGATTTTTGCCTATTTTTTAGAAAACAATCTGTTTTTCAATTTCATTTTCAATTACTTATCATTTTATTCTTCAAAATCAAAGCCATACAAGGTTGCAAAGTAGTCCTCAGGGCGCTCTGCACGGCGGATTTGACGGGTCTTACCTTCTTCGGTATAGAGGATTTCCGCAGAACGAAGTTTGGCGTTGTACTGGTAGCCCATTGAAAAACCGTGGGCACCTGTATCATGAATGACCAGCAAATCACCGATTTCTGTATGAGGCAGTTCGCGATTCACTGCAAATTTATCATTGTTTTCACAGAGTGAACCAACCACATCTACCACTTCAGCTGGTCCATCTGGATGTGTCATGTTAGTAATATGATGGTAGGCTCCATACATAGCTGGACGCATGAGGTTGACTGCTGATGCATCCACACCTAGATAGGTACGGTAGGTTTCCTTCTTATGAGTGACTCTTGTGACCAAAGCACCGTGAGGTGCCAACATAAAACGACCCAATTCGGTGAAAATCTTAACCTGACCAAGACCTGCTGGCGTAAGGACCTCTTCATACACCTTACGAACTCCCTCACCAATCAAGGCAATATCATTTGGCTCCTGGTCTGGACGATAGTTGACACCAATACCGCCAGAAAGATTGATAAAGTCTAGCGAAATGCCCAACTTTTCCTTGATTTCAACAGCCAATTCAAAAAGCTGACGAGCCAACTCTGGGTAATAGAGATGGGTGACGGTATTGGACGCTAGGAAGGAGTGAATCCCAAAAGTCTTGGCTCCTTTTTCCTTCAAGATGGCAAAAGCTTCAAAGAGCTGGTCCTTGGTCATACCAAACTTGGCTTCTCCAGGATTGTCCATAATATCTGTTCCCAGTTCAAAAACGCCTCCAGGATTGTAACGACAAGAGATAATTTCTGGAATGCCTGCTGCACGCTCTAGATGTTCAATATCTTCAAAGGCATCCAAGTTAATGGTCGCACCCAATTCACGTGCATAGGCGTATTCCTTGTCTGGCGTATTGTTTGAAGAGAACATGATCTCAGAACCAGGGAAATTCAGTTTATGACTCATCAAAAGCTCTACATAACTAGAGCAATCCACGCCACAGCCTTCCTCTTGAAGGATTTTCAAAATAGCTGGGGTTGGAGTAGCCTTAACTGCAAAATATTCCTTAAAGCCCTTGTTCCACGAAAAGGCTTGGTTGACTGCTCTTGCCTTCTCACGAATCCCCTTCTCATCATACAAATGAAAGGGAGTCGGGAACTCGGCAACAATCGCTTCTAAGTCTTCTTTATTGATAAATGGTGTTTTCATAAGCTTCCTTCTATTCTATTTGCAAAGAAAGGCTGGGACAATCGTTCCAACCTTTAGTTCTATCTCTTATTTATCTTCGTCAAAGATATTGCCAACCTCAACATCGATGGCTTGGTTCTTGACATCAATATTGGTTACCTTCAAGAGTGACTTGTAGTCAAACTGCTTTTCACGTTCTTCTTGGGCATTGTCCGCAAAGACCGCTACACCAGCCAATTCTGAATCAAACTCACGCAAGAGACTGATCATCCCATTGACAGTTCCGCCACCTTTCAAGAAGTCATCCACAATCAAGACACGGCTGCCTGCCTTGAGACTACGTTTTGAAAGGAACATTTTCTCAATGCGGTCACCACTTGAACCTGAAACATAGTTGACGCTGACAGTTGAACCTTCGGTAATTTTCAGGTCACGGCGCACAATAACAAAAGGAACATTGAGGACATTGGCAACTGCATTTGCAAGTGGAACACCCTTGGTCGCTACGGTCATAACGGCATCAATTTTTTGGTCCATAAAGCTCTTGGCAATAATGCGACCAATATTTTTCAAGATAGCTGGTGTGCTAAGCAAATCAGACAGGTAGATATAGCCACCTGGCAAAATACGGTCACTTTCTGACAACTTGGCACGCAAGTCCTCAACCATTTCCTTGGCATCATGGCTTGAGATTGATGGTGTGAAAATGACACCACCACCAGCACCAGTTACTGTCTGGATATGACCGATTTCAATTTCCTCAAAGGCGCGTTTGATAATTACGATATCCTCTGAGATGGATGATTTAGCAGATTCATACTTTTCAGCAAAAGTATTAAGACTAGTTAGTTTATAAGGATTATTAATCAAATAGTTGGAAATGACAACCATCCGATCACTTCTTCTTAATTTCATTTCTATTTCCCACTTCATTTAATTTTGATATTTTATCTATTATACCATATTCACATAAAAAAACGAACATTCTTATCCTAAAAATGCTCATTTTTCTTAAATTGTTAATCTAAATCTGGTTTATAGAAGGAACGATTGTCCATAGCGAAGATTTTATTGGTCATCTCTCCTTTATCCACCAAAGCAAGAGCAGTTGACATCATCATCATGCTTGCATCCAGATTGTCAATCATATGGATAATCTCTGCTTCCATAATGCGTGGACGGACTGGACTTCCATACTCAAGCAAGCCGTGATGACTGAGGATGACGTGACGAAGCAAAACGACTTCTTCCTTGGTATCATCAATGCCGAGTTCCATCACTGTCTTGGTAATTTCGCTATCAATCAGAGCGATATGTCCAAGAAGATTGCCTCGCACTGTGTACTCGGTCTGGTCTGGTCCCGTCAACTCGATGACCTTAGCCAAGTCATGCAGCATAATCCCCGCATAGAGCAGGCTCTTATTAAGCTGAGGATAAACTTCGCTAATAGCATCTGCCAAACGCACCATGGTTGCAGTGTGGAAAGCCAAACCCGTTTCAAAGGCATGGTGGTTGGTCTTGGCTGCTGGATAGGAGTAAAATTCCTTATCATACTTGGTGTAGAGATTTCGGACAATCCGTTGCCAGACAGGATTTTCAATTTTAAAAATCATTTGCGACATATAGTCACGGATTTCCTTGACATCAACTGGCGACTTGACCTTGAAATCAGCTGGATCATTGGGTTCACCAGGCTGAGGCAGGCGGAGAGTAATTTGATTGACTTGAGGGGTATTGTTATAAACTTCTCGGCGTCCTTTCATGTGGACAACCTTACCTGCGGTAAAGGCCTCAACGTTATGAGGTTGGGCATCCCAGAGTTTCCCTTCAATCTCGCCACTATCATCTTGAAAGGTAAAAGCTAGGTAATTTTTCCCAGCTCGAGTTTGCCTCAGGTCAGCTGACTTGATTAGGTAAAAGCCTTCAAATAGCTCATCTTTTTTCATGTGACTAATCTTCATATTCTTCCTCATCTTCTTGGAAATGGAGTAGATCAAGCGCAGGCTCACCTTCTGATAACTCAATGTGACGGAGCGTTCGCTCGATAGCTGTAGTGCGACGATTTAATAGTTCATCAATATTGCCAGAGGCATGTTGGAGGTGTTTTTGTGCCTTGACCAGAATGCCACCAAACTTGCCAAACTCGGTCTTAACACTAGCAAGAGTCTTACTAATATGGTCAGCACTCTTTTGGATATTAAGGGTTTTGAAACCAACTGATAGGGAATTGAGAAGAGCTGATAGGGTACTTGGACCTGCGACAATAATCTGCTCTTCCCGTCTCAAGTCATCAAAGAAGACCGGATTGCGGACGATTTCTGAGTAGAGACCTTCTGTCGGAACAAACAAAACTCCAAAATTGGTAGTCCGAGGCGGTGCTATGTACTTGCTCTTGATATCCTTGGCAAAGCGTTTGACGCTGGCTAGGAGCGACTTACGACAGCGTTCGATCTCGTCCTTGTCACCCGCTTCATAGGCTTCTTCTAAGCGGTAATAATCTGCCAGTGGAAACTTGGAGTCAATCGGTAAGTAGACATATTCCTGGTCACCCTGTCCAGGCAACTTGATGGCATACTCCACTCGTTCACTAGAGTTTTCAACCGTTGCGTATTCTCGTTCGTACTGGGCAGGGGTCATGATGTCTTCGATGATTTGCCCCAGTTGCAATTCTCCCAGAATCCCTCGCGTTTTGGTTCCAGAGAGAACCTTGTTGAGGGCTCCGACATCGCGGGCAACTGTCTGCATTTCTCCAAGACCACGATTGACAGACTCCAGTTGTTTGGAAACTGTCTCGAAGGAGGCTTGTAAGCGTGTCTGCAAGGTCTTTTCTAGTTTTTCCTCGACTGTCTGGCGCATTTGTTCCAAGCGTTGCTCATTTGATTCCTGCAAGGCTTGAAGGCGTTGGTCGGTCTTATCTCTGGTTTGGAGGAGATTATCTGTCATTTCTTGACGAACTTGAGTCAGGCCTTGATGCAATTCGATTCTCACTTCTTGCAAACGGTCACTGACAGCCACTTCCAAATCTTTTTGATCTAACTGGCTGGCTTGTCTTGCTTGTTCAAAGCGGTAATCCAACTGGTCTGACAAGTGATCTGCCTGATCCTCCAAGCTCTTGCTTAGGTGTTTCTCCTGCTTATCCTGCCTTTGCCAAATCAGAAAGAGGCCAGCAAGGTTGGCAATCAATAATAGAACAAGTAAACTTTCCATCCTACCTCCTGTCCTTGCTATGCAGCACGACTACATAGCCATCTGGGCAAGTCACCGACACTTCCCTATCTATATATTCGTTAGAAGCGTACACTTTTTTAAAGAAAAAATTTTCCTCAGTCAACTCATACTTAGCACCGAGAATAGTCAGCTGGCTATCCCGAACTGGCATAAAGGCTAGATAGTCATAGTCTAAACGAGGTTCTAACTGACTGGTCCCTTCTGGACAATAGGCAATCAAATTTTGCCCATCTTCAATCGCTATCTGGCGCATATAGGGAGCCAACTTAGGATTGCTAGGTAGAAAGACGTTAGCTAGCATATGATCAATACGACCACCCAAAGCACCGAAAATAGTGACCGCAGCCTGAGGATTTTGCTCAAAGATGGTTAAGAGAGCCAGTTCCAAATCTGTATCATCTTTTTCTGGTCGGGCTTGGACAAAATGCTGGGCACGTTTTTGAATCACCTGTCGCTCTTCTTCCGTCACAGAATCAAAATCTCCGACTGCTAGAGCAAGAGGCAAATCTTCTTCCAAGACCCAGAGAGAACCTCGATCCACACCGACAAATCTATCAAAGTCCGTCCGGTAATGACCGCGGTCTCCGCCAGCAAAAACAGCAACCCTAGTCCAGTTGTTTTCTGAGAGTTTGTACTCGCTCATTGACATCTCCCTTAAAGACATAGGAACCTGCTACAAAAACAGTCGCACCAGCTTCTTTGGCCAGAGCAATAGTTTGGTCATCAATCCCGCCATCCACTTCGATTTCAAAGTTCAAGCCTTTTTCCTTACGAAGTGCAACCAACTCACGAACCTTATCCATGGTTTCTGGCAGAAAGGCTTGCCCACCAAAACCTGGATTAACCGTCATGACTAAAACTTGGTCAACTAGATGAAGGACGTGCTTGATAGCTTCAACAGGCGTACCAGGATTGATGACAACTGATGGCTTGACACCGAGTGAACGAATTTTTTGGAGGGCACCATGAATATGGGGTGTTGCTTCCACATGGATGCTGATGATATCCGCTCCCGCACGCGCAAAGTCTTCTAAATGATGCTCAGGATTAGCTACCATCAAGTGGCAGTCAAAGACCATCTTGCTATGAGGGCGAAGAGCTTCGACCACACCTGCACCAAAACTGATTTGTGGCACAAAGTGCCCATCCATGATATCGATATGGGCATATTCTGCCCCAGTTGCTTCTAGGCGTTTGATTTCACGTTCAAAGTTGGCATAATCTGCTGCCAGAATTGACGGAGCAATCTTGTATTGAGACATAGGTTTCTCCTTATTTTGGAATTTTTTTGCTGACTTTTTTATAGGTTTCTCTGCGATTTTCAATCTCACTGAGGAATTGCAGGTAGTTGTCAAAACGGAAGGTGGCAATGGCACCCTCTTCTACTGCCGGCTTCACTGCACAGGACGGCTCATGGGTATGGGTACAAGTGCGGAACTTACAGTCGCGACTGACACTAGCAATCTCCGGAAAGGCCTGGTTTAGCTCTTCAGCACTTGATACTTCATAATCTAGCGACGAAAAACCTGGTGTATCTGCGATTTTGCCACCATTGAGATTGTAAAAACTAACAGCTCGAGTAGTATGGCGACCACGGCCTAGACTATCAGAGATTTCTCCCGTCTCTAGATTGAGGTCAGGTGCAATTTTATTAAGTAGGGTTGACTTCCCAACACCTGTCTGCCCCATAAAGACTGTCACTTTGGCTGTCAACAAGGGTAAGAGTTCCTCTTTACTAGTCACAAAATCGTAACCAATAGCACGATAAGTCTTCTCGTAAAAATCCAGTTCTCCCCCATCTTCCAGTAAGTCCATCTTGGAAATATAGACGATAGGATGAATGACCTTATGCTCTAAAAGAACCAAGAAACGATCCAGCAAGTTGCTATTAAAGTCAGGTTCTTTAACGGACATAATGACAACGGCTTGGTCAATATTGACAATGGGTGGACGAACCAGACTATTTTTTCGTTCGTGAATTTTGAGGATATAACCTTCGGAATTTTCCTCTGCAGAAAAATCTACCCAATCCCCAACATAGGGTGTGTGGCCTTTTTTTACGAAAATTCCCACGCGCGCGTGTTTGATAAACCTTGCCTTCACTCTCCACATAGTAGAAACCCGCCAAAGCTTTAATGATTTGTCCCTGCATCTTAGAGTCCTTGTCCTTTAAGCGCGTCTGCTAGGCTGGCAAATTCTGCCAAGCTGAGAGCTTCCCCACGTACATTTGGTGACAAGCCTGCTTTGTCTAGAGCCTTAGTCAGCTTGTCCTTGACTTCCTCAGTCTTGCCAAAGTAACCTGTCAAGTTATTCCACAAGGTCTTGCGGCGATGGGTGAAACTTGCCTTGGAAACCTTAAAGAAGAAGTTCTCATCTTCCACTGCTACGGCAGGTTCTGGACAGCGGACCATTTTTAAGATAGCAGAGTCCACATTTGGCGCTGGCACAAAGACCGTACGAGGCACGATAAAGGCAACCTTGGCTGTCATGTAATACTGAACCGCAATCGACAAGCTACCGTAGGCCTTGGTGTTTGGCTGAGCTGAAATTCGGTCTGCCACTTCTTTCTGCATCATAACAACAAACTCACTAAAAGGAATCCCACTCTCAATCAAGTGCATGAGAATAGGTGTCGTGATGTAGTAAGGCAAGTTAGCCACTACCTTGATTGGCAGGTTAGGATTTTTAAAATTCTGGATATGTTGTGCCAAATCAACCTTGAGAATGTCCTCGTTGACCACTGTCACATTATCAAAATCACGCAGGGTATCTGCCAAAATCGGTACCAAACGATGGTCAATCTCAAAGGCCATGACCTCAGCTGCACGCTCAGCCAGAAACTCCGTCAAGGCACCAATCCCTGGCCCAATTTCGATAACATTGACCTGGTCATCAATCTCAGCCGTATCCACGATTTTTTGTAGGATATTGGTATCCGTCAAGAAATTTTGCCCAAAGGACTTTTTAAAGGTAAAACCGTGACGCTCCAGCACTGCCTTGGTCACGCTATAATCTGCAATTCTCATCTATTCTCTTTTCTATTATCTGTTACTACTATTGTAACACATTCCCCTTACATTTGGGGTCTGCTTAACTATTCTCATAAGATTTCATGGCTTCTTCCACTTCTGCCAAGGTGACCCCAAACAACTCTAAGCGCTTGAGGAGTTGCTTACCGTTAGAATAGCCGATTCGGAGAGCCTCTCCCAGATATTCTCTGCGTTTACGGCTATCTGCCCCTGCTAGAAAACCAAGGCGAATCAGGTCGCTACGACTGATGTCAAACTGACTCTCCTGTTCAAATTGTTTTGTCACCTGAGCTAGAGCTGTTTTCAGGTCTTCATAACTAGCATGTTCAATCCCCAGAGAACGCCCCTTGGTTTTGGACTTGGGAACAGCTTCATCTCGTTTGAGAAAGGCATGCTGAACTGTTGGAATAGCCGTCATAATCATGCGGCGAATCCGCTCCCCATTAAAATCTGGGTCTGTAAAGACAATGACCCCATGACGCTGGTGCAGGCGCTGAATACGCTCTATATCCTGGTCATTAATGGCAGAACCTCGCGTCTCATAGGTCTCTACATCGAAATAACGTTTGAGATTGGCCGTATCATCGCGACCTTCAACCACGATAACTTGGGAAATTTTCTCTTTCATTACTTGCTGTCCAATCCAAAAATTCGTTCTGCATTTGCGGTTGTTATCGCCGCTAGCTCTTCTGTAGTCATACCACGTAAGTCGGCGATAAAGTCCACTACATAGCGAGTGTAGGCTGTTTTATTTTCACGACCACGTTTAGGAACAGGAGCCAAGTAGGGAGCATCCGTTTCCACCAAAATCTTGTCCAAAGGTAACTCTTTAGCTGCTTCTTGGATGTCAGTTGCTTTCTTAAAAGTCACCACTCCTGAGAAGGAAATAGTCATGCCAAGCGCGACAAACTTCTCTGCCCACTCAAGCGTCCCTGAAAATGAGTGCATAATCCCACCACGAGGACCAACGCCCTCACTTTTGATAATCTCATAGGTATCTTCCAGCGCATCACGAGTATGGACAACAAAAGGCAAATCCAAGTCCTTAGATAATTGAATCTGACGTCGAAAAACCTGCTCCTGCACCTCTTTCGGTGCTGTCATCCAATGGTAGTCCAAACCAATCTCACCCAAGGCAACTACCTTGGGATGCTTGAGCTTATCAAGCAAGTAGACTTCAATCTCCTCCGTGTAAGTCCCTGCTTCTGTCGGATGCCAACCGATAGTCGCATAGAGCTGATCATACTCATCTACCAACTCCAAGGCACGCTCAATCGTCGGTTTATCAAAACCAACAATATTCATCTGTGTCACACCCATCTCAGCAGCCAAGGTAATTTCTTCTGCCTCACGACCCGCAAATTCTTCTACATTCAAATGTGTATGTGTATCAAAAATCATCTCTTCTAACCTCGTTTTCTATATTCTATTATACCAAAAAACTGACCTCTCTCCTCATCTGTACAAAATATTCTAAAATCCATCGTCGTCTCTTGACGCTATTTTCCCAAAGCAGTATAATAGCACTTATTGAAATTTTCAGAAAAGGAAAATGCCATGTTTACAAAATTAAAACATACCTTTATCGGTCGTCCTCTTAAGTCCTTAACAGAAGGAGAGGGGGGACTACTTGGAAAAATGCAGGCCTTGGCCATGTTGTCAAGCGACGCTCTATCTTCCATTGCCTATGGGCCTGAGCAAGTAGTCCTCGTCTTGGCTAGTCTCTCTCCTCTTGCGATATGGTGGAGCCTTCCTATCGGCCTCTTTGTCCTCCTGCTCCTAGCTAGCCTGACCGTCTCCTACCGTCAAATCATCCATGCCTACCCTCAAGGGGGAGGGGCCTATATGGTTACTCGAGAAAATCTATCTCCAGAACTTGGCTTGATTGCTGGAGGTAGTCTTCTGGTTGACTATATGCTGACTGTGGCAGTATCGGTATCATCTGGAGCTGACGCTATCACAGCAGCCCTCCCTACCCTCCACCCTTACAACCTCCACATCTCCATTTTTCTGGTTTGCTTGCTCATGCTCTTGAACTTACGGGGCTTAAAAGAATCTGCCAGTTCACTAATGATTCCTGTCTATCTCTTTATCATCAGTACTGTCTTTCTCTTGCTCTATGGAATCTTTCAACTAGTGACAGGTTCTCTCAGCTATCAGGCAACTTCACCTATTGGGCATGCTGTTCCAAGCCTGTCCATCGTTCTCATTCTAAGAGCTTTTACCAGCGGCTCTGCCTCTCTAACTGGGGTTGAAGCTATTTCAAATGCCGTGCCCTTTTTCAAGGCTCCGAAAGAAAAGAATGCCGCTCAAACCTTGACCATCATGTCACTGATTTTAGGTTTTCTTTTTGCTGGTATCACCTTCCTAAACTACTGGATGGGAATTCTGCCTCAACACGGAGAAACTATTCTTTCACAGATGGCTCAAGGCATCCTTGGTAATTCCTTCATAGGCCACCTTGGGTATTATCTCTTCCAATTCTCCACAGCCTTGATTTTGGCCGTAGCTGCAAATACTGGCTTTTCAGCCTTCCCTATGCTGGCTTACAATATGGCTAAAAACAAATACATGCCCCATCTCTTTATGGAAAAAGGAGATCGCCTAGGCTACTCTAATGGAATTTTAACTCTGGCATTTGGGGCTATGATTCTTCTTCTCATTTTTAATGGCAATACCGAACGCTTGATTCCCCTTTATACTATCGGGGTCTTCGTTCCCTTCGCCCTTTCTCAGACTGGGATGATTCGCCATTGGAAAAAAGAAAAAGGGGCAAATTTCTTAAAACCTGCCCTTGCCAATATCCTTGGAGCTATCATTTGCTACGCGATTGTACTAATCTTGCTCTTTTTCCGTCTCAGTGATATCTGGCCTTTCTTCCCGATTATTCTCGTACTCACCCTACTCTTCTTGGCGATTCACAGTCATTACCAAAAAGTAGCTCAACAACTGCGACTCTATGAAGGAATCGAAAAACGTACCTACGATGGCAATCTTGTCCTCGTCCTAGTAGGAAATGTTACCAGAGTCAGCGTCGGAGCCATTAACTATGCCCAAAGTATCGGTGACGAAGTCTTAGCCATGCATATTTCTACCAAGGAAACAGCAGAAAAAGACCAAGAGATTCTCCAAGAATTTGCCGATTACTTCCCAACCATCACTCTGAAAAATATCAAGACCAGCTATCGTGACATCATCACGCCTACTGTCAAGTATGTCAAACGGATTTCCGAGGAAGCACAGAAAAAGAACTATACAGTCACTGTCCTCGTTCCCCAGTTTATCCCCAATAAACCTTGGCAAAATACCCTGCACAATCAGATGAGTCTCAAACTCAAATATGCCCTTCGTTGGCACCAAGACGTCGTTGTCGCTAGCTACTCATATCACTTAAAAGAATAAAGAAAAGGCCCCACCAGAACCAAGAAGCGTCTGGTAAGGCCTTTTTCTGAATCCAGCCACTATGCTTATACTCAATGAAAATCAAAGAGCAAACTAGGAAGCTAGCCGCAGGTTGCTCAAAGCACAGCTTTGAGGTTGCAGATAAAGCTGACGTGGTTTGAAGAGATTTTCGAAGAGTATTAACTGAAAAGAATGACTAGGAATATTATTGAATGTGGTTAGCTAAATCTTCCTGAGCTTTTTTATTTGACTCAGCTTTTTCTTTCAGCCATTTTTCATAGAGTTCTTGGTACTGTTTAGCAGTTACTGGCTCTTTTTGCAATTCAACATATTTGTAGTTGTCCGCATTTCCCTTATGACCAACAAATGAGAATGGTCCTGTAAACGGTACAGTCTTACGGAAGATTGGGTTGGCTCCGCCACTTTGAACTGGTAGGAAGAGAGCGCTATCTGTCAGCCAAGCTTGGGCTTCAGCATATTTTTCATAGCGGGCTTGAGTATCTGTGATTTCTGCGTCTGCCTGATCCAAGAGTTTCTTGTAGTCAGCAAGACCAATCTTGTCCTTAACTTCCTTATCTTTCCCTTCAGACAAGCCCATGTTTTTCAACTGAGAACCTGTCTCTGGATCAAGGATATCTAGGTAAGTCTTAGGATCTGAGTAATCTCCACCCCATCCTGAGATGTCGATATCGTAGTCTTTTTGTTCTGCTGTATCTGCAAAGTAGGTTGCTTGGTCTTTTTCATCTGGAGATAGTTGGATAACATCGATGACCACATTCTCCTTACCAAGGGTTTCTTCCACTGTTTGTTTGAAAGAACCGGCCTGTTGCACATCTAACTTAGCAGTCTGGTCAACTGGCATATCCAAATGAATTGGGAAAGTTACTCCCTGAGCTTGCAGACTTTCTTTGGCCTTCGCAAACTTCTCTTTGGCCTTTTCAGGATTCAAGAAGGCTTGCTTACCATCGTTTAGGTTGATATTTGCCCAATCTTTACCGTAGTTGACAATTTTCTCATTAACAATATCACCAAAGTTCTTATCACCAACTTGGACAAAGTTACTTGGTGTTACTGTATTACGCAAGATACGGTCTGCTCCATCTTCGCCATTTGTCTGTGCTGCATAAGCATGACGGTCAAAGGCAAAGTTGATAGCCTGACGGAAATCTTTATTCTGCATAGCTGCGCGTGAATCTGTCTTTTCCTTATCAGACTGTTTCATCGTCTGCTTGTAGCTTTGACGATTCACGTTGAAAAGATAATAGAAAGTAACTGAGTTTTGTGGTGTGTAGGTAATCTTGTCCTCATTCCCCTTCTTGAGTTCAGCAAAGACTGAACTTGTTGGGAAGATACGGCCATCTGTATAATTACCATCCAAGAAACCTCTAGCAATGCTGTCTTGGTCAGAACCGTCAAAGAAAGAGAGCTTCACTTTCTCGATTTTAACATTGTCCTTATCCCAGTAATTAGGATTTTTGTCAAGTTCAATCAAAGATTTGGATGTGAAGGATTTAAACAAGTAAGGACCATTTGACAAGATACTTGATGGTGTCACACTTCCAAAGTCATCTCCCTGAGACTTCAAGAAGGCTTCATTTACGGGACTAAGGATACTTGCTGTTGTTTTAGAGTTCCAATAACTCTCAGGTTGGTTGAGAGTGTATTGTAGCGTGTAATCATCCACCGCCTTAACACCAACAGTTGCAAAATCAGATGATTTCCCTTCAACATAGTCTGCTAGTCCCTTGATAGAGTCTTGTACCAAGTACAAGTTTTCAGCCTTTTTATCAGCTGCATACTTGAGACCAGTCACAAAGTCATGAGCTGTTACATCCGCATACTCTTCTCCTTCAGAAGTATACCATTTAGCTCCCTGACGGATTTTATAAGTGTAAGTCAAACCATCTTTTGACACTGTCCATGACTCAGCCATAGACGGGATGAGATTGCCATACTGGTCATTTTCTAACAAACCATCAATCAAGTTGGTTGTGATACTAGATGTAGAATCTCGTGTAGAGGTAATATAATCCAAGGTATCTGGGTTATTGACAAAGATATAAGAGTAAGTCTTGTCTGCATTACTTGATTGGGAAGACCCACATGCCGCTAGAGCTAGACCTGCTGTCAAAGCCATAGCTCCAAAAAGCATAACTTTTGATTTCTTCATGATTATTCTCCATTTTTACAGTATGTGAAATATTATACACTATTTGAGCAAAAATATAAAGCCTTTTGAACTTTTTTTACAAAAATAAAAATCAGTAGACTCGAGTTCCTACTGATTTTTGTTATGGTTCGTTTGGATTATGCAGCCAAAACTTTGCGTCCTTTACGACGACGAGCTGCCAATACGCGACGACCGTTTTTAGTTGACATACGGTTACGGAATCCGTGTTTGCGCGCACGACGAAGTTTACTTGGTTGATAAGTACGTTTCACGATGAATACCTCCTCATAGATTTTGTATTCGTTTAGCCGGCTATAAAGTGATCAGTTACTAAACATACTTTACTATTCTATCTGATTCTTTCACTTTTGTCAATAGCTCAAGGCAAATGTTTCCAGCTTTTTCGAATGTAAGCCCTATCTACGATACTGTTTCAAGAATCGAGTCATCTTTTCTTGAATTTGGGCCAGTTCATCGACACGAGGAAGGTAAACAATACGGAAGTGGTCTGGTTCCTGCCAGTTGAAGCCTCGACCATGAACCAAGAGAACCTTTTCCTGTTTCAAGAAATTAAGGACAAACTGCTCATCATCATCGATACGGTACATATTGCGGTCGATTTTCGGGAAGATATAGAGTCCAGCCTTAGGTTTAACGGCAGACAAACCTGGAATATCTTGAATGGCATTGTAGATGAAGTTTCTTTGCTCGTAAATTCGTCCACCAGGAAGAAGCAATTCATCGACTGATTGGTGGCCACCCAAGGAAGTTTGTACAACCTGTTGGGCCAAAACGTTAGAGCAAAGGCGCATATTGGACAGCATATTGAGCCCTTCAATATAGCCTTTAACGTGTGTCTTAGGTCCAGACAAGACCATCCAACCCACACGGAAACCAGCAATACGGTGGGATTTTGACAGGCCATTCATGCTGACACAGAAGACATCTGGTGCCAGACTCGCCACAGGCGTATGCACATGTCCATCCATGACCATGCGGTCGTAAATTTCATCCGCAAAGATAATCAAATCGTTTTGACGGGCAATCTCAATAATCTCCAACAAGAGTTCCTTAGGATAAAGGGCTCCAGTTGGATTATTTGGATTGATAAGGATGATCGCCTTGGTATTGGAAGTGATTTTTGACTTGATATCGTCAATATCTGGGTACCATTCTGCAGCCTCATCACAGATATAGTGAACGGCATTTCCTCCAGCTAGGCTGACAGCCGCTGTCCAGAGAGGATAGTCTGGCATAGGCACCAAGACCTCATCCCCATTGTCCAAAAGCCCCTGCATAGACATGACAATCAGCTCACTGACACCATTTCCAAGGTAGATATCATCAATATCTACATTTGGGAATTTCTTCAATTGGCAATACTGCATGATAGCCTTACGGGCTGAGAAAATCCCTTTCGAGTCAGAATAACCTTCACTATCCCGCGCATTCATAATCAAGTCATGAATGACCTCGTCTGGCGCTGTAAAGCCAAATTCTGCTGGATTTCCTGTATTCAGACGTAAAATCTTTTCTCCATTTGCTCGCATTCGCATGGCTTCTTCCAAAACAGGACCACGGATATCATAAGCAACATGCTCTAACTTACTAGACTTGTTATATTCTTTCATCTTGTTTCCTCAATTCATCAGGATAGTAACATTATACCACTAGAAAGAAAATGCGACAAGTTTACTGAAATGTGTTACTAGTTTCGTATAGAAGAAAAGCCTCGCTAAAAGCGAGGCTAAGACAGGGGAGATAGCAGGTATTTTGCGAAAGTCACATCACATACCAAAAGATAAACCTAGAAAAAGCAAGCCTAAAAAGGAGTCATAAAGAAGATTGAACATGAGAAAAAGTCCCCATATCATCAAGTAATCCCAACGCCCACTTCGTTTTGCAACTAGGAATAAAATTAGATGGTAGAGTACATGAAAGACTAAAAAGCCGATAAAACCTGGATAAAGAAACGGTACCAGACTCTCTAATTGCCAGATCATGATAACTTCTAGCAAGACTGAAACTAGGATGATTCCATAATAAAGGAAATTTGATTTTTGAAAAGCGTTTTTCATCATTCTCCCCCCTTCACTTCTTTCCTGCTATCCTTTCTTTTATTTTATCATATATTTATATAGATTTTAAGCGCTAATATTCTTTTAAAAAAATACCTTTTTTGCTTTACTTCTATAGTGAAAAAGGTTTACAATTATAG
>CAKMOM010000115.1:0-14890 GCA_927910965.1 uncultured Streptococcus sp. | reverse complement strand
ATCCTAAAACTTTTTTCATCATAATCTCCTAATGAAGTCACCCAATCAGGTGGCTTTTTTTTCGTGGTGAGGTGATGGTGATAGAATTTTTTCTGCAAAATAGTAACATTTGAGAAAAAAGTTAAGCTACTTTTAAGCTTTGTCTTGTATTATGTAGTTATTAAATAAAGACCGTCCTAACTTTATTTAATAAAATCCTAAACTTTTTCTTTTTCATAATAATCTCCCTTAACTCCACCCAATCAGGTGGAGTTTTTTTTGCTCTATTTAAGGCTTTTGGAGACTATTCTAAAAATAATTTTTCGATATTTTTCGGTATTTTTCGGATTTTGGTCGGGGAATTGGCGGGAATCTTTTTAGCGAATATGACTAAGAAATAGGTCTGTTGTCGCTTTAGTTGCTTCAACCTCAATTTGATTGCAAGTGTCTGTGAATTGAAGGGTTAGAACTGCTGTAATAATGCTCTTGGTTGTCAAGGAGTGATGCATCATATTGTTGTACGGCGCTTAAAGAGAATGTAAACTTTTGACAAAATTCGTGAACTGTGGGATAATAAAAGGGAATTAAGTATTGTGTCTATATCATAGGCTAGAAAAGACCCCAAGCTCACGTCCAAATAAGCTTGGGGTCTTTTTGACACTATTTGTCCTTGTTTAGCCATTTATCGACTAAGCGAAGAACAACACCGACCGCGATTGGTCCGATGATAGTTTTAAGTATTGTATCCATCATAGGCTATCTCACCTCCCTTCGTAGGCGGTGTAGAAGTGCCGTATAATATTATACCACATAAGTGCCAAACTCAGGAGTCACCCAATCGGGTGGCTTTTTTGTTTGTGGCTTGGATTTTTGATATAATAGAGCCATGAGTAGAATTTTAGATAATGAGATCATGGGTGATGAGGAGTTGGTAGAACGTACCCTCCGTCCTCAGTACTTACGTGAATATATTGGACAGGATAAGGTCAAGGATCAGCTCCAGATCTTTATCGAGGCTGCCAAAATGCGGGATGAGGCGCTGGATCATGTCCTCTTATTTGGCCCTCCAGGCTTGGGGAAAACAACCATGGCCTTTGTTATTGCTAATGAACTGGGGGTCAATATCAAGCAGACTTCGGGTCCAGTCATTGAAAAAGCAGGGGATTTGGTAGCGATTTTGAATGACTTAGAGCCTGGGGATGTTCTTTTTATTGATGAGATTCATCGTTTGCCCATGTCGGTGGAAGAGGTGCTTTATAGTGCCATGGAGGACTTCTACATTGATATCATGATTGGGGCTGGTGAAGGCAGTCGCAGTGTTCATTTGGAGTTACCACCTTTTACCTTGATTGGTGCGACGACTCGGGCTGGAATGCTTTCCAATCCTTTACGGGCACGTTTTGGGATTACAGGTCATATGGAGTATTATGCCCATGCTGACTTGACAGAAATTGTCGAGCGGACGGCAGATATTTTTGAGATGGAAATCACTCATGAGGCAGCATCTGAGTTGGCTCTACGTAGCCGTGGAACCCCTCGTATTGCCAATCGTCTCCTCAAGCGCGTGCGTGATTTTGCCCAGATTATGGGAAATGGGACTATCGATGAACTTATTACGGATAAGGCTTTGACCATGCTGGATGTTGACCATGAAGGTCTGGACTATGTGGATCAAAAAATCCTTCGCACCATGATTGAGATGTACGGCGGTGGTCCTGTCGGCTTAGGAACTCTTTCTGTCAATATCGCCGAAGAGCGCGAGACGGTCGAAGACATGTATGAACCTTACTTAATCCAAAAAGGTTTTATCATGCGGACGCGGTCTGGACGGGTGGCAACAGCTAAGGCATATGAGCATTTAGGTTATGAATACAGTGAAAAATAAGCAAGAAATACTAAACGCTTTTAGAGAAAATCTGGATATGATGGCTATTCTGATGATTATCCGAAACCTTGGTCTGAAAGACTCGTGGTTGGCAGCAGGTTCTGTCAGAAATTTTATCTGGAATCTCTTGTCAGACAAATCCCCTTTTGACTGTGAAACAGATGTAGATGTCATTTTCTTTGATCCGGATATTTCTTATGAGGAAACCTTGTCCCTAGAGAAAAAGCTACGAGAGGACTTTCCTCAGTATCAATGGGAGTTGAAAAATCAGGTCTATATGCATCAACATAGCCCTCATACTGCTCCTTATACTAGTTCCCGTGATGCTATGAGTAAGTATCCAGAACGGTGTACGGCAGTTGGACTGCGCTTGAATGAAGAATCCGCTTTGGAACTCTTTGCACCTTATGGTTTGGAAGACATTTTGAATTTTCAAGTTCGACCAACTCCTCATTTTTTAGGGAATGAAGACCGAATGGAACTTTACCAAATACGTCTATCCAAGAAAAATTGGCAGGAGAAATGGAAAAATTTGATTTTTAAAAATACTTAAGGAAACTTTAAGCTAGGAAGTGTATACTAAGTTCATAAGTTAAGAAGACCTTAACTTAAACTCCTAAAACTTTTTCATAATAATCTCCCTATAAAAAATAAAGTCGCCAAATCAGGCGGCTTATTTTTTTGAAAAATGGGCTTGGTGCCTGAGAATAATACTCAATGAAAATCAAAGACCAAACTAGGAAGCTAGCCGCAGGTTGCTCAAAACACTGTTTTGAGGCTGCAGATAGAGCTGACGTGGTTTGAATTTGATTTTCGAAGAGTATAAATAGCTTAGTGATAGAAGAAAATAGGGAAATATGGTATAATGAAACGATAGATTTTTGAATAGGAATAAGATCATGTTTGGATTTTTTAAGAAAGATAAGGATGTGGAAGTAGAGGTTCCGACACAGGTTCCTGCTCATATCGGCATCATCATGGATGGCAATGGCCGTTGGGCTAAAAAACGTATGCAACCACGGGTCTTTGGACACAAGGCGGGCATGGAAGCATTGCAAGCTGTGACTAAGACAGCCAACAAACTAGGCGTCAAGGTTATTACAGTTTATGCTTTTTCTACGGAAAATTGGACTCGTCCAGATCAGGAAGTCAAGTTTATCATGAACTTGCCAGTAGAGTTTTATGACAATTATGTCCCAGAATTGCATGCCAATAATGTTAAGATTCAAATGATTGGGGAGACAGACCGCCTACCTAAGCAAACCTTTGAAGCTCTGACTAAGGCTGAGGAATTGACTAAGAACAACACCGGTTTGATTCTTAATTTTGCCCTCAACTATGGTGGGCGTGCTGAGATTACACAGGCTCTTAAATTGATTTCTCAGGATGTTTTAGATGCTAAAATCAACCCAGGTGACATCACAGAAGAATTGATTGGTAACTATCTCTTTACCCAGCATTTGCCTAAGGACTTACGAGACCCAGACTTGATTATCCGTACTAGTGGAGAATTGCGTTTGAGCAACTTCCTTCCATGGCAGGGCGCCTATAGTGAGCTCTATTTTACGGACATCTTGTGGCCTGATTTTGACGAGATAGCCTTGCAGGAAGCCATTCTTGCTTACAATCGTCGTCATCGCCGATTTGGAGGAGTTAGGAGGAAATATGACACAGGATTTACAGAAAAGAACCTTGTTTGCAGGGATTGCCCTGGCTATTTTTCCTACCAATTTTTAATGATTGGTGGCCTCTTGCTTCAGATAGCAATTGGAATCGTAGCCATGCTAGCCATGCATGAACTTTTGAAGATGAGAGGTCTAGAGACCATGACGATGGAGGGCCTCTTAACCCTCTTTGCAACCTTTGCTTTGACCATTCCCTTGGAGAATTATCTGACTTTTTTGCCAGTTGATGGGAATGTGGTTGCTTATAGTGTTTTGATTTCAATTATGTTAGGAACGACTGTTTTTAGCAAGTCTTATACGATTGAGGACGCTGTTTTCCCGCTTGCTATGAGCTTTTACGTGGGATTTGGTTTTAATGCTTTACTAGATGCTCGTGTTGCAGGTTTAGATAAGGCGCTCTTGGCCTTGTGTATCGTCTGGGCGACCGACAGTGGTGCCTATCTTGTAGGAATGAACTATGGTAAACGAAAATTAGCTCCGACAGTTTCTCCAAATAAAACCTTTGAGGGTGCCTTGGGTGGTATTTTAGGTGCTATTTTAGTAACTATCATCTTTATGATGTTTGACAGAACAGTTGCTCTTCCGTATGGAATTTACAAGATGTCAGTCTTTGCTATTTTCTTTAGCATTGCTGGACAATTTGGTGATTTACTAGAAAGTTCGATCAAGCGTCACTTTGGTGTCAAGGATTCTGGGAAATTTATTCCTGGACATGGTGGTGTTTTGGATCGTTTCGATAGTATGTTGCTTGTATTTCCAATTATGCACTTGTTTGGACTCTTTTAATCAAAAGACGGAGGAAATACTATGCTCGGAATTTTAACCTTTATTCTGGTTTTTGGGATTATTGTAGTGGTGCACGAGTTCGGACATTTCTACTTTGCCAAGAAATCAGGGATTCTAGTGCGTGAATTTGCCATTGGTATGGGTCCCAAAATCTTTGCTCACATTGGCAAGGATGGAACGGCCTATACCATTCGAATCTTGCCTCTGGGTGGCTATGTTCGCATGGCCGGTTGGGGTGATGATACAACTGAAATCAAGACAGGAACTCCTGTCAGTTTGACTCTTGCTGATGATGGTAAGGTTAAGCGCATCAATCTTTCAGGTAAAAAATTGGATCAAACAGCTCTTCCTATGCAGGTGACCCAGTTTGATTTTGAAGACAAGCTCTTTATCAAGGGCTTGGTTCTGGAAGAAGAAAAAACATTTGCAGTGGATCACGATGCAACGGTTGTGGAAGCAGATGGTACTGAGGTTCGGATTGCACCTTTAGATGTTCAATATCAAAATGCGACTATCTGGGGGAAACTCATTACTAATTTTGCAGGCCCTATGAACAACTTTATCTTAGGTGTCGTTGTTTTCTGGATTTTAATCTTCATGCAGGGTGGTGTCAGAGATGTCGATACCAACCAGTTCCATATTATGCCCCAAGGGGCCTTGGCTAAGGTGGGAGTACCAGAAACGGCACAAATTACCAAGATTGGCTCACATGAGGTTAGCAACTGGGAAAGTTTGATTCAGGCCGTGGAATCAGAAACCAAAGATAAGACGGCCCCGACCTTGGATGTGACTATTTCTGAAAATGGTAGTGACAAACAAGTCACTGTTAGTCCGGAAGAAAGTCAAGGTCGTTACCTTCTAGGTGTTCAACCGGGGATTAAATCAGATTTTGTATCTATGTTTGTAGGTGGTTTTACAACTGCTGCTGACTCGGCCCTACGAATTCTATCAGCTCTGAAAAATCTGATTTTCCAACCGGATTTGAACAAGCTAGGTGGACCTGTTGCCATCTTTAAGGCAAGTAGTGATGCTGCTAAAAATGGAATTGAGAATGTCTTGTACTTCTTGGCAATGATTTCCATCAATATTGGGATTTTTAATCTTATTCCGATTCCAGCATTGGATGGTGGTAAGATTGTGCTCAATATCCTGGAAGCCATTCGCCGCAAACCATTGAAACAAGAAATTGAAACCTATGTCACCTTGGCCGGAGTGGTCATCATGGTTGTCTTGATGATCGCTGTGACCTGGAATGACATCATGCGACTCTTTTTTAGATAACCGAGGAATATTATGAAACAAAGTAAAATGCCTATCCCAACGCTTCGCGAAATGCCAAGCGATGCTCAAGTTATTAGCCATGCTCTTATGTTGCGAGCTGGTTATGTTCGCCAAGTTTCAGCAGGTGTTTATTCTTACTTACCACTTGCCAACCGTGTGATTGAAAAAGCCAAAAATATCATGCGCCAAGAATTTGATAAGATTGGTGCCGTTGAGATGTTGGCTCCTGCCCTTCTCAGTGCAGAATTGTGGCGCGAATCAGGTCGTTACGAAACTTATGGTGAGGATCTTTACAAACTAAAAAACCGTGAAAAATCAGACTTTATCCTAGGTCCAACTCACGAAGAAACCTTTACAGCTATTGTCCGTGATTCTGTTAAGTCTTACAAGCAATTGCCACTTAACCTTTACCAAATCCAACCTAAGTATCGTGATGAAAAACGCCCACGTAATGGACTTCTCCGTACACGTGAGTTTATCATGAAGGATGCTTACAGTTTCCACGCTAACTATGATAGCTTGGACAGTGTTTACGATGAGTACAAGGCTGCTTATGAGCGTATTTTCACTCGTAGTGGTTTAGACTTCAAGGCTATCATTGGTGACGGTGGAGCCATGGGTGGTAAGGATAGCCAAGAATTTATGGCCATTACACCTGCTCGTACAGACCTTGACCGCTGGGTTGTCTTGGACAAGTCAGTTGCCTCATTTGATGAAATTCCTGCAGAAGTGCAAGAAGAAATCAAGGCAGAATTGCTTAAATGGATGGTTTCTGGTGAGGATACCATTGCTTACTCAAGTGAGTCTAGCTATGCGGCTAACTTGGAAATGGCAACAAACGAGTACAAACCAAGCAACCGTGTTGTCGCTGAAGAAGAAGTAACTCGTGTTGCAACGCCAGATGTTAAATCAATCGATGAAGTTGCAGCCTTCCTCAATGTTCCAGAAGAACAAACAATTAAAACCCTCTTCTACATGGCAGATGGTGAGCTTGTTGTAGCCCTTCTAGTTGGAAATGACCAACTCAATGAAGTTAAGTTGAAAAACCACTTGGGAGCAGATTTCTTTGACGTTGCAAGTGAAGAAGAAGTGGCAAATGTTGTTCAAGCAGGATTTGGTTCACTTGGCCCAGTTGCTTTGCCAGAGAATATTAAAATTATTGCAGATCGTAAAGTGCAAGATGTTCGCAATGCAGTTGTCGGTGCTAACGAAGATGGCTACCACTTGACTGGTGTGAACCCAGGTCGTGATTTTACTGCAGAATATGTGGATATCCGTGAAGTTCGTGAGGGTGAAATTTCTCCAGACGGACAAGGTGTCCTTAACTTTGCGCGTGGTATCGAAATTGGTCACATCTTCAAACTCGGTACTCGCTATTCGGCAAGCATGGGGGCAGATGTTTTGGATGAAAATGGTCGTGCTGTGCCAATTATCATGGGATGTTATGGTATTGGTGTCAGCCGTCTCCTTTCAGCAGTGATGGAGCAACACGCTCGCCTCTTTGTTAACAAAACGCCAAAAGGTGAATACCGTTATGCTTGGGGAATCAACTTCCCTAAAGAATTGGCACCATTTGATGTGCACTTGATTACTGTCAATGTCAAGGATGAAGAAGCGCAAGCCTTGACAGAAAAGCTTGAAGCAAGCTTGATGGGAGCTGGTTACGAAGTCTTGACAGATGACCGTAACGAACGTGTCGGAGTCAAATTCAGTGATAGCGACTTGATTGGATTGCCAATCCGTATCACTGTTGGGAAGAAAGCGGCCGATGGCATCGTAGAAGTTAAGATTAAAGCGACTGGTGATACTATCGAAGTTCATGCAGATAACGTGCTTGAAACGCTTGAAATTCTCAGCAAGAAATAAAAACTATAATCAGAAGAAAAACAAGGAAAAAATGTAACTAGTTTTTACCTTGTTTTTTCTGTATAATGGGAAAAATGAGTAGATAAAGAGGTAAATGTATGCTAAGATTTCCAAAGGATTTTGTCTGGGGATCCTCTACTTCTGGACCACAAACAGAAGGACATGTAGCTGGTGACGGTAAGGGAGATAATCTCTGGGATTATTGGTACCAAGTGGAGCCAAATCGTTACTATAATGGGATTGGTCCAGATAAGGCATCGACCTTTTATGAAAATTGGGAACAGGATATCGAGCTACTGGTAGAAACTGGTCATACAGCCTTTCGGACTTCTATTCAATGGTCACGGATTTTTCCACAAGGGCGTGGCAAAATCAATGCTCAAGGTGTGGATTTCTATCGTAAGGTTTTTGAAGCTATTAAGGCCAAAGGAATTCGTCTTTTAGTCAATCTCTATCATTTTGATCTGCCTTTTGCCCTTCAAGAAGATGGTGATGGTTGGGAAAATAAGGCGACTGTCTCAGCTTATGAAGACTATGCTCGTTTTTGTTTTGAGACTTATGGAGATTTAGTAGATCAGTGGATTACCTTTAACGAACCAATCGTTCCTGTAGAATTTGGCTATTTTTATGATGCTCATTATCCACATAAGGTGGATGCAGAGGCAGCCGTTAAAGTAGCCTATCATACACAATTGGCTAGCAGTCGGGCAGTCAAGGCCTGTCATGAACTCTTGCCTAATTCCAAGATCGGGATTGTCCTCAACTTGACACCGGCTTATCCACGTAGCCAGCATCCTGCTGATGTCAAGGCTGCTCGTATTGCGAACCTTTTTTCAGGCCCAATCTTTTCTTAGATCCGTCTGTTTTGGGGGACTTATCCACAGGAATTGGTAGAAATCTTGTATGAACACGGCCTCTTACCTGATACTACGGAGGAAGAGTTGGAACTCATTCGTGATAATACGGTGGACTTCCTTGGTGTTAACTACTACCAACCTTTGCGTGTTATGGCGCCTCGATTTGCTAAGAATCCAGAGAGTCCGCTCTTGCCAGAACATTTTTACGAACCTTATGTGATGCCTGGACGTAAAATCAATCCTCACCGTGGCTGGGAGATTTATGAGCAAGGGATTTATGACATTGCCCAAAATATCAAGGAAAATTATGGCAATATTGAGTGGATGTTGACAGAGAATGGTATGGGTGTTGAGGGGGAAGAAAAATTCCGTCAAGATGGAATGATTCAAGATGATTACCGTATTGACTTTGTAAAAGGTCATCTTGGTGAACTTCACCGTGCTATTGAAGACGGAGCCAATTGTAAGGGTTACTTGATTTGGACATTTATCGATTGTTGGTCATGGCTCAATAGTTATAAAAATCGCTATGGTTTGGTCGAATTAGACTTGGAAACGCAAGACGTCGTCTGAAAAAATCAGGGCACTGGTTCAAGGAATTAAGCGACAATAATGGATTTTAAAAAGGACTCTGACTGATTATCCTAATTGGTCAGAGTTTTTTTGATTTCAGGAAGTTGATTTGAACTATACCAATTTTTACTCTTGACAAGTGAAAGAAACAAGTATATACTGTTTTTGCTGATTCTATAAAAGAGGAATTAGACTATACCAATTTTAAGGAGAAAGCACAGCTTGCCTGTGTCGTATATACTATGTGTGGAATTGTTGGTGTTGTTGGAAACACAAATGCAACTGATATTTTGATTCAAGGGCTTGAAAAGCTCGAATACCGTGGCTATGATTCTGCTGGGATTTTTGTCCTAGGTGGTGCTGAAAACCATCTAGTCAAGGCTGTAGGCCGTATCGCAGAATTATCTGCTAAGACAGCTGGTGTTGAGGGAACGACTGGTATCGGACATACTCGTTGGGCAACTCATGGAAAACCAACTGAGGATAATGCTCACCCACACCGCTCTGAGACGGAGCGTTTTGTCTTGGTTCACAATGGGGTGATTGAGAACTACCTTGAAATCAAGGAAGAATACCTTGCAGGTCACCACTTTAAGGGGCAAACAGATACTGAAATCGCCGTTCACTTGATTGGAAAATTTGCGGAAGAAGATGGTTTGTCAGTTCTTGAAGCCTTCAAAAAAGCTCTTCACATCATCCGTGGTTCTTATGCCTTTGCCTTGGTTGACTCACAAAATCCTGAAGTGATCTATGTGGCTAAGAATAAATCACCACTTTTGATTGGTCTTGGGGAAGGCTATAACATGGTCTGCTCAGACGCCATGGCTATGATTCGTGAGACCAACCAGTACATGGAAATCCATGACCAAGAGTTGGTCATCGTCAAGGCTGATAGTGTAGAGGTTCAAGACTATGATGGTAATGGTCGTGAGCGTGCTAGCTATACTGCTGAGCTTGACTTGTCAGATATCGGTAAGGGAACTTACCCTTACTACATGCTCAAGGAAATTGACGAACAGCCAACGGTTATGCGTAAACTCATCCAAGCCTACACAGATGAGGCTGGTCAAATTGTCGTAGACCCAGCTATTATCAAGGCTGTTCAAGATGCAGATCGTATTTACATTCTTGCAGCTGGAACATCTTACCACGCAGGATTTGCTTCGAAGAAGATGTTGGAAGAATTGACTGATACACCAGTTGAACTTGGAATCTCTTCTGAGTGGGGCTACGGTATGCCACTTCTCAGCAAGAAACCACTCTTCATTTTTATCAGCCAATCTGGTGAAACAGCGGATAGCCGTCAGGTTTTGGTCAAGGCTAATGAAATGGGAATCCCAAGTTTGACAGTGACAAATGTCCCAGGTTCAACCCTTTCACGTGAAGCCAACCATACCATGCTCCTTCATGCAGGTCCTGAAATTGCCGTGGCATCCACTAAAGCCTATACAGCACAAATCGCAGCCCTTGCCTTCCTGGCAAAAGCAGTCGGAGAAGCAAATGGAAATGCCAAAGCGAAAGACTTTGACTTGGTTCATGAGTTGTCAATCGTAGCTCAGTCTATCGAATCAACTCTTTCAGAGAAAGAAACCATCGAAGCCAAGGTTCGTGAGCTTCTTGAAACAACTCGCAACGCCTTTTATATCGGACGTGGTCAAGATTACTATGTAGCCATGGAAGCAAGTCTCAAACTCAAAGAGATTTCTTACATCCAGTGTGAAGGCTTTGCGGCAGGAGAACTCAAGCATGGAACCATTGCCTTGATTGAAGAAGGAACGCCTGTTTTGGCCCTCTTGTCAGATCCAGTCCTTGCCAACCACACTCGTGGAAATATCCAAGAAGTGGCAGCCCGTGGTGCCAAGGTTCTCACTATTGCAGAAGAAAATGTTGCCAAAGATACAGACGACATCGTTCTTACGACCGTCCACCCTTACCTCTCACCAATTTCAATGGTCGTGCCAACGCAATTAGTCGCTTATTTTGCAACACTCCACCGTGGCCTTGATGTGGACAAACCACGTAATCTTGCTAAATCAGTAACGGTAGAATAAGCTAAAAAAGTCTAGTTATCTAGGCTTTTTCTTGTGAGCAAATGGGTTGCTTGTACTCAAGATTCGTGTTAGAATAATTTTTCAAAATGAAGGACCGGAATAGACAAGGAGAATCACTGTGGTAGAATTGGGAATTTCAACATTTGGAGAAACAACGGAGCTTGAAGGGACTGGGCAAACTTACAGTCATGCTGAACGCATTCGCCAGTTGCTGGCAGAGATTGAACTGGCTGACAAGGTTGGTTTGGATGTGTATGGGATTGGTGAGCACCATCGAGCGGATTTTGCGATATCTGCGCCAGAGATTGTTCTGGCAGCTGGGGCAGTCAATACCAAGAAGATTCGTTTGACCAGTGCAGTCAGCATTCTCTCAAGTATGGATCCGATTCGATTGTTCCAACAATATGCCACTATCGATGCTTTGTCAAATGGACGTGCGGAGATTATGGCCGGAAGGGGTTCTTTCACGGAATCTTTTCCCTTGTTTGGCTATGATTTGAAAGACTACGAAGCTCTTTTTGATGAGAAATTAGACTTGCTTCAATTAGTCAATGAAAAGATAAAACTAGATTGGCAAGGTCGATTGACCCAAACAATCTCTGGCAAAGAAGTTTATCCTCGTCCAGTTCAGGACAAATTACCCTTGTGGATAGCGACAGGTGGTCATGTTGAATCAACAGTGAAGACTGCTCAGGCAGGTCTACCGATTGTCTATGCAATTATTGGTGGTAACCCTCGTTATTTTAAAAAGTTGATTCAGGCTTATCGTGAGATTGGTAGCGAAGCGGGTCATGCCAGTCATGAACTAAAGGTTGGAGCTCATTCTTGGGGATGGATTGCTGAAGATAGCGAGCAGGCCGTGAAAGATTATTTCCATCCGACCAAGCAAGTGGTGGATGCTATTTCCAAAGACCGTCCCCACTGGCAGGAATTGCGTTATGAGCAATATTTGGAGCAAGTTGGACCAAATGGTGCCATGTTTGTGGGAAATCCAGATCAGGTGGCAGAAAAATTGATTCGCATGATTGAAGATCTAGGATTGGACCGCTTCATGCTCCATCTACCGCTTGGTTCCATGCCACATAATCAGGTTCTGAGAGCTATTGAACTTTTCGGAACGCAAGTGGCTCCCAAAGTACGGTCTTATTTTGCCATGAAAGAGACTAAATAAAAAATCCTAATCAGGCTGATAAAAAATCTATATAACAACTACTTAAAAAAGCAATAAACAGAAAAGAATCTCTGAAAAGCTAGTAAAATCAAGCTTTCCAGAGGTTTTTTTCTCTATTGATATAAACAATCCCAATCAAGTCGATAGTCAATATATATTGGGAAAAGGCGAAAAGGAGTGGTAAGATGGTTTCAATCCAAATGGAAGGAGAAAAGTATGACAAGTAAAAGAGAACTAGTTTTTAGAGCCATCCGAGGAGAAGAGGTGGAACGGGTTCCTGTTGGCTTTTGGTTTCATTTTGTAACGCTGGAGGAAAAAGGACAAGGTTTAAATAATCCACGTATCTTTCAAAAAAGTGTAGAGGGGCATCGGAAGTACGTTGAAAGAATTCATCCTGATTTTGTCAAAATTATGAGTGACGGTTTTTTCATTTATCCAAGTAATGTCTATAGTCCTTCTGTTACAAGTATTCAGGAGTTGGCTTCTATTGAGTCAATTGATGAAAATCATCCTTGGATTCAGCAACAAGTAGAAGTGGTACAAGACATTCGAGAGACCTTCACTGAGGAGATTGCTTCATTCTACAATATCTTTTCTCCAATTTCCTATCTGAAAAGATGGTTTCGTACAGAGACTTCTAGAGGTGATAAGGAGGTTGCAGATATTTTTCTTGAAAATCCAGAGTTATTCAGTGAAATTTTAGACGTGATAGCAGAGGATATCGCTATCCTAACTAAAAAAATCATTCAGGATGGTGGAGCAGATGGAATCTATCTCAGTACTCAAGAAATTCAGGATGAGCGCATCACAGCAGAATTGTATCAGACCTATATTGAGCCAAGCAACATAAAGGTTTTAGAAGCTGCCAATCAGGTAGGTGGGGTAAATATCCTGCATATCTGCGGTTTCCAAGGTGCCAGTAACAATGTGACTATTTTCAAAGATTATCCAGCCCAGGTTTTCAATTGGGCAACCCACCATGAAGCAGTCAGTTTACCTCAAGGTCAGGAGCTATTTCATGGCAAAGCGGTCTTGGGTGGTTTTGAAAATGGGAAGCAGAGCCTGCTTTATGGAGGTAGCAAGGCTAAACTACAAGAGGAAACCAAACGCTTGTTAGCTGAGGCTGGGACTAGAGGGGTCCTTCTTGGAGCGGATTGTACAGTTCCAGATGACTTTGAATTAGAAAGATTGGACTGGATTCGTCAGGCTGCTATTTTAGAATAGGAGGGCCTTATGAAAAGAAAAAAGTGGCTATTGGCAGGGATGGTCCTTGGCTTTGTCATCCTACTTGCGATTAGTATTACCAAGGGATTTAATTGTAAGGAAGGGTCAAGATGTCATGGGATTCAGGATTTTCAGAAGGGAAGTCTTCCTTTTATTCAAACCAATGATATTGCCAGTGTTTTATTAGTCGAAAAAGAAAGAAATGGAGAATAGAGATGTCAGAAAAAAGAGAATGGGTTTTAAAAGCATTTAGAGGAGAAGTGGTTGACCGTGTACCTGTAGGTTTTTGGCACCACTTTACATCAGAAGAGGAATGGTTAAAGGGATTTTCCAATCCTGTGATTATTGAAAAGAACATACAAGGTCACAAACAATTTATCCGTGAACTAAATCCAGACTTTATCAAGTTGATGAGTGATGGCTATTTTGCTTATCCAAATCCAGTTATTGCCAAAGGGAAGTCACTCCAAGAGCTGGCGGAGATTCAACCTCTGGGTGAAGATCATCCGTGGATTAGAGAGCAGGTAGAATTAGTGAAGAAGATTAAGCAGGAGTTTACGGAGGACATTGTTGCTATTTACAATATTTTTGCGCCTGTGACCTACCTCAAATGGTTACTTGGAGAAGTGTCTGGTGGAGATGATCTCATTGCAGATTTCTTAGTTCAAGATTCTCAGAAATTGAAAAAAGTCCTTGATGTGATTGCGCAAGATATCGCTAGCTTGAGTCAAGCTATTATTAAAGATGCAGGGGCAGACGGTATCTATCTCAGTGTGCAAAGTATTCAGGATGCGCGTGTTTCTGTTGAAGCCTATCAGGAGATTATTGCGCCGAGTGAACTGACTGTTTTAAATGCAGCTAAGTTGGTTGGCGGGGTAAATATCCTTCACATCTGTGGCTATGAGGGAGCTAGAAATGATATTCATATCTTTGCCGACTATCCAGCTCATGTTTTTAACTGGGCAGTTGGTCCAGAAGGGATCAGACTAAAAGAAGGTCGTGAGATTTTCAAGGGTCGTACTGTTTTGGGAGGATTTGAAAATGGTAAAGATGGCCTTCTCTATCGAGGCAGTAAGGAAGAAATTCAAGCTGAAACCAAACGCTTGATAGAAGAAACAGGTAAAGATGGCCTCATACTTGGGGCAGATTGTACCATTCCGAGCGATATTGCAGTTGAGCGTATCCAGTGGGTGAGAGAAGCATTAGCTAAATAAAGGAGAAGAATATGAGTAAGAAAACATGGATTATTGGTGGAGTTGCAGTTGTGGCAGTTCTTGGAGCAACGATTGTTGGTAGAACTTTGGCGGGAGCATCTGCTAAAGGTGCAGATGCAGCTTCGTCTGGACAAGTAACAACTTTAAAAGTTGCCCATACTCAAAACTATGTCCCTTATGATTTTATTGACGAAAAAGGGGGATCAGATGGTTATGAAGTCGCTGTTTTAAAGGCGGTTGATGAGAAATTTAGCAGATTATAAATTTGAGTATACTGGAACTAGTGGATGATGATCTCTTGATTGGACTTGAGATCTG
>CAKMOM010000114.1:0-53519 GCA_927910965.1 uncultured Streptococcus sp. | reverse complement strand
CTTATTATCCTTAACCAGAATCGCACCCACTTTGGCACGTTTACAAGTGGAACGATTGGCAATTAGTAGGGACTTGGGCTGCAAAATACTCATCCCATGCTAGTCTTTTTCAGTCATCTCTTTTCTCCTTTTCTCTATTTTTTAAAATGGTAACCGTAAATCCGCAATCTTTTCAGCAGGTACCTTCATGCCATCCTTGATCCATTTTAAAAGGACTGAGACGATGGCTGAGCTCCAAAAGGAATGAAGATAAGAGCTGACACCTTTTGATTTCCCATGGTATTTTTCTAGAAATTCCTGCATGGCTTGGACAAAGATTTTTTCCAGATGGTAATCTAAGGCCAATTGAATCACTCTGGCTTCCTTTCTGGCCTCCCGGAAAAGATGAACCCAGACCAGATAAAGGTCTGTCTTTAAATCATAATGGTGCAGTTGTTCCATGATGTTGTGGACAGTTCGTTTAAAGACGCTTTCTAAAATCTCCTCTTTGGAATCATAATTGCGATAAAAGGCCGCACGAGAAACGCCTGCACGTTTGACCAATTCAGAAATACTAATCTTGGTCAAGTCCTTTTTTCCAAGAGCTGCAAGAGGGCTGTTTCGATGGCTTCTCTAGTTAATAAATTGGATTCTTGGTTTGATTTTCTGAGATTTTCAAGAGACTTTTCAGAGATTCTACGTTCAGACATAACATTTTCTTTCTACTTGTCACAACAGACGGATGAGGCTTTTGTTTCAAGGGTTTTCATGATATAATTGTAAAAAAAGACAGAACCTTTGTCAATGTATAACTGACAAAGATGGAGAATTTCTATGACTTGGAAGATTATCGCTGACTCTGGTTGTGATTATCGTCAGCTGGTAACACCAGCTATTGACACGACCTTTGTAAGTGTCCCCTTAACCATTCAAGTAGCTGATCAGGTCTTTGTTGATGATGCCAGTCTTGACATTGACCAATGATGGAAACCATGTATGCAACCGCAGAAGCTTCAAAATCGGCTTGTCCAAGCCCAGATGATTATTTGAGAGCATTTGAAGGAGCCAAAAACATTTTCCTAGTAACCATCACTGGTACTCTTTCTGGCAGTCACAATAGTGCGCAACTAGCAAAGAATATTTATCTGGAAGACCATCCTGACACTAAGATTCATGTGATTGATAGTTTGTCTGCTGGTGGTGAGGTTGACCTACTCATAGAAAAATTGAATGACTTGATTGACCAGGGCTTATCTTTTGAAGAAGTGGTTGAATCTATCACTGCCTATCAAGAAAAAACAAAGTTGCTCTTTGTCCTAGCCAAAGTCGATAACTTGGTGAAAAACGGCCGTTTGAGCAAGCTTATCGGTACGGTTGTTGGCCTTCTAAATATCCGTATGGTCGGAGAAGCTAGTGAAACTGGAACCCTTGAATTGCTACAAAAAGCAAGAGGAGCAAAGAAATCGATTCAGGCAGCCTATGAGGAGTTAGTGAAAGCAGGATATGCTGGCGGTCGTATTGTCATGGCTCAACGCAATAACGAGAAATGTTGCCAACAGCTTTCAGATCGAATTCGTGAAAATTTCCCACAAGCAGATATTAAAATTATCCCAACATCTGGTCTCTGCAGTTTTTATGCAGAAGATGGTGGTTTGCTGATGGGATATGAAATTGATTAATTGCATTCTTGACAAGAGGTGACTTCATCTCTTGTTTTTTTGTGGTACAATAGAGCTATGAAACATTTTGATACTATTGTCATCGGTGGAGGTCCTGCTGGTATGATGGCTACGATTTCCAGTAGCTTTTATGGACAGAAAACCCTCCTCATCGAAAAAAATCGGAAACTTGGAAAAAAATTAGCTGGTACTGGTGGGGGACGTTGCAATGTAACCAACAACGGAACTCTAGATGACCTACTAGCTGGCATCCCTGGAAATGGGCGCTTTCTCTACAGTGTCTTCTCCCAATTTGATAACCATGATATCATTAATTTTTTTACAGAAAATGGTGTTAAACTTAAGGTCGAAGACCACGGACGCGTCTTTCCTGCTAGTGACAAGTCTCGTACCATTATTGAAGCCTTGGAGAAGAAAATTACTGAGCTCGGTGGGCAAGTTGCTACTCAAACAGAGATCGTTTCTGTTAAAAAAGTAGATGATCAGTTTGTCCTTAAATCAACTAATCAAACCTTCACTTGCGATAAACTCATTGTCACAACTGGTGGTAAATCCTATCCTTCTACTGGTTCGACTGGTTTTGGTCACGAGATTGCCCGCCATTTCAAACATACCATTACCGAACTAGAAGCAGCTGAAAGTCCTTTGCTGACAGATTTTCCACACAAGGTCTTGCAGGGTATTTCGCTGGACGATGTGACCCTAAGCTATGGTAAGCATGTCATCACTCACGATTTGCTCTTTACCCACTTTGGTTTGTCAGGTCCTGCTGCCCTACGTATGTCTAGCTTTGTCAAAGGTGGTGAGCTTCTCTCTCTCGATGTCTTACCTCATCTTTCTGAGGAGGACTTGGTTGTATTTTTAGAAGAAAATCGGGGAAAATCCTTGAAAAACGCTTTAAAATCTTTATTACCTGAGCGTTTGGCAGAATTTTTTGTGCAAGGCTATCCTGACAAAGTCAAACAACTGACTGAAAAGGAACGAGAACAACTTCTCCAGTCCATCAAGGGACTAAAAATCCCTGTGACTGGTAAAATGTCCTTAGCTAAATCCTTTGTTACCAAGGGTGGTGTCAGTCTTAAGGAAATCAACCCTAAAACCCTTGAAAGTAAGCTGGTACCTGGCCTTCACTTTGCTGGCGAAGTCATGGATATCAATGCCCACACGGGTGGCTTTAATATCACTTCAGCCCTCTGTACCGGTTGGGTGGCAGGCTCAAATCAAATATATAAATAATTGAATGACTAAAATACAAAATAAGAAAGGAAGTCCTTTGGAACATATTATTTTACTAAGAGGTGTTACTCCTAATGGAAAAAATGCTATCCCGAAAATGTCTTATTTGGTAGATATTTTAACAGAAGCTGGTTTTCAACACGTTCGAACCTATATTCAAAGTGGGAATATCATTCTTGAAAGTGATTTAGATTTAGAAGAAATACGAGAATGTGTTCATACTCTGATAAAGGAAAAAATTGGGGCCGACTTAAAAATGGTTATCAAGAACAAAAGTGATTTTAAAAAAATTGTCCAAGAAAACCCGTTTGGAGAACACTATCTTTATGACCGTATACATGTGATTTTTTATCAAGAATCTATTCAAAGTCTCCCTTTAGAAAAATTGAAAATTGATTACGGTGAAGAAGAAATTTGTATCGGTAACCATTGTCTTTACCTCTATCTCCCTAGAACTACAAAACAAAAGAAACTCCATACCAACTATCTTGAAAAACTTTTCAATGTAGATTTGACCATGCGAAAACTAAATGTGGTAGAAAAATTATTAAGCAAGTAGTGCTTGAATTTAGTAAAAATCGGAAGAATACTCCTCCGATTTTATTTTGTATGAGTTTGGACATAGTGGGCAATGACATCTGATGTGTACTGGGCTGTACCATCTCCAAATTTATCAATATTTTCCTTAAACTCTGGGTTATAGACGTAGCCCTTGCCGATATATCCGAAGACCTCAACAGAACAATCAAATCCATAAGTACGAATGGCTTGCAAGAGCTTGGTTGCTTGCTCTTGGTTTTCAATTGCTGTTGCAGGCAGACCAGCTTGAAGATTTTGTGCCAAAGCTTGAAAAACTTGGTTGAAGGCAGCCGTAGCCTCGTCTTCGTGACCTTTCTGGCGCTCAATCGCTTGATCCATCACTTCTTGTCCATATTTCTCTACCGCCTCTTGGTGGTATTTTTGATGATCTTGGTAGTTAAATCCAGCAAATTTCTCTTGAATGCTCATTTCTCTTTCTCCTTTATGTTCTTGAATGGTTTTTTGCAAGGTGGAAATCAAGTTATCCAGATGTTCCCTCTCTCGAGTCAAATAGTCCAACTGCCTGGTCAAATGAGGCAATAAATCTGTCCTTTCTTCCTTTAACAGCTCTGCTATTTTTTCTAAAGAAAAACCTAGATATTTGTAGTAAAGAATAACCTGAAGGCGTTCCAAATCCTCCTGACTGTAGGTTCGATAGCCGTTTTCCGATTTTAAAGGAACCAAAATTCCTATCTTATCGTAGTGATGCAGGGTCTTGACAGAGACGCCCGAAAGCTGCGCAGCTTCTTTTATATGGTACATGATTTCCTCCTTACATTGATAGTATAACCCCTCCCCTTAGGTCAGAGTCAAGCGTTTTTGCGAAATTTTTTACTTTATCATAACATGAAAATGGTTTTCTTGACAGACCTTAGAAAACATGATAGGATAGTCAAGTCTATCAATCAAAAGAAAGGCTCATTTTGAGTACTTATGAGGCTATTTGCCAAGGGCAGTAGCTTTTTCTTTTGTAATACTAATTTTAGGAGTTTAACTATGTCTGAAAAATCGCAATGGGGTTCTAAACTGGGCTTTATTCTAGCATCTGCTGGTTCAGCCATCGGACTTGGTGCCGTTTGGAAATTCCCTTACATGACTGCTGCTAACGGTGGAGGAGGATTTTTACTAGTCTTTCTCATCTCCACTATTCTAATCGGTTTCCCACTTCTCCTTGCTGAATTTGCCCTCGGCCGAAGTGCTGGTGTCTCTGGGATTAAAACCTTTGGAAAACTTGGTGAGAATAGCAAGTACAACTTTATCGGTTGGATTGGTGCTTTTGCCCTCTTTATCCTCTTATCTTTCTACAGTGTTATTGGAGGATGGATTTTAGTCTATCTAGGCATTGAGTTTGGAAAATTGTTCCAACTTAGTGGAACAGGTGATTATGCTCAGTTATTTACTTCGATCATTTCTAATCCAGCCATTGCCCTAGGAGCCCAAGCAGCCTTTATTCTATTGAATATCTTTATTGTATCACGTGGAGTTCAAAAAGGGATTGAAAGAGCTTCAAAAGTCATGATGCCCCTGCTCTTTATTATCTTTGTCGTCATCATCGGGCGCTCTCTCAGTTTGCCAAATGCCATGGAAGGGGTTCTTTACTTCCTCAAACCAGACTTTTCAAAACTGACGAGTGCTGGTCTCCTCTATGCTCTGGGACAATCTTTCTTCGCCCTCTCACTAGGGGTTACAGCCATGCTGACCTATGCTTCTTACTTGGATAAGAAAACCAATCTGGTCCAATCAGGGATTTCCATTGTAGCCATGAATATCTCGGTATCCATCATGGCAGGTCTAGCCATTTTCCCAGCCATGTCAGCCTTCAATATCCAATCTGAAGGAGGACCGAGCCTGCTCTTTATCGTCTTGCCTCAACTCTTTGACAAGATGCCTTTTGGAACCATTTTCTACATCCTCTTCCTCTTGCTCTTCCTCTTTGCGACAGTCACTTCTTCCGTCGTTATGCTGGAAATCAATGTGGGCAATATCACCAACCAGGACAATAGCAAGCGTGCTAAATGGAGTGTGATTTTAGGAATTTTGACCTTTGTCTTTGGAATTCCTTCAGCCCTATCTTACGGTGTCATGGCTGATGTTCACATCTTGGGGAAGACCTTCTTTGACGCTATGGACTTCTTGGTTTCCAATCTCCTCATGCCATTTGGAGCTCTCTGCCTTTCACTTTTTACAGGCTATATCTTTAAAAAGGCTCTTGCAATGGAGGAACTCCATCTCGATGAAAGAGCATGGAAACAGGGACTGTTCCAAGTCTGGCTCTTCCTTCTTCGTTTCATCATTCCAATCATCATCATCGTGGTCTTCATCGCCCAATTTATGTAATCAAAAAGGACTTGAGTAGTAAACTCAGGCCCTTTCTTTTTTATGGATGACTAACAATCAATTCCAAACCTTGCCCTTCCAGAGTCCAAGTTTCAACATCACTTGGTAGGATACAGTGGCTACCTTTTTGGATTGGATAGTTTTTCCCGTCAACAGTCAGTTGACCTTGACCAGCCAAGACACTCAACAAGCTATAGTCCGCTGTCTTTTCGAAGTCAACTTTTCCAGTAATTTCCCACTTGTAGACTGCGAAGAAATCATTAGAGACAAGTAAAGTTGAACGTAAATCATCAGCTTTGACTGTTACAGGACGGCTATTTGCAGGCTCACCAATGTTCAATACATCAATGGATTTTTCAAGGTGAAGTTCACGCAAGTTACCATTATCATCCTTACGGTCAAAGTCATAGACGCGATAGGTGGTGTCACTAGATTGTTGGGTTTCAAGAATCAAGATGCCCGCACCAATAGCATGCATAGTGCCACTTGGTACATAGAAGAAATCTCCAGCTTTAACAGGTACTTTTGTCAGCAAGGCATCCCAGTTCTTGTCCTCGATTTGCTGGCGGAGTTCTTCTTTTGACTTAGCATTGTGACCGTAGATAATCTCTGAACCTTCGTCCGCTGCGATAATGTACCAGCACTCTGTTTTTCCGAGTTCGCCTTCATGCTCTAGTCCATAAGCATCGTCTGGATGAACTTGGACACTGAGCCAGTCGTTGGCATCCAGAATCTTTGTCAAAAGTGGGAATACAGGTTCTGGACGATTGCCAAACAATTCACGGTGTTCTGCATACAAAGTTGCTAGGTCTATTCCCTCGTAACGACCATTTGACACCTTTGAAACTCCATTTGGATGAGCTGAGATGGCCCAGTATTCCCCTATTTTTTTACTTGGGATGTCATAACCAAACTCATCACGTAGCTTGGTTCCACCCCAGATTTTTTCTTGCATAACTGATTGTAAAAATAATGGTTCTGACATCATATTCTCCTGTCTGATTTTTCTCCCCTCATTATAGCAAAAAGCCAGGTCTAATTGAACTCTTTTTCCTATTATATAAAGTAGAGAGAAGATTTTATAAAAATAGTGAACAAATGTGCTCTACTTAATACTTGCACCATTGCTGGCAATGACATCCTTGTACCAGTAGAAGGATTTCTTCTTGCTACGTTTGAGGCTTCCATGACCAGCATTATCTCGATCCACATAGATAAAGCCATAGCGCTTGTTCATTTCGCCTGTTCCAGCTGAAACCAGATCGATACAGCCCCAAGTCGTATAACCAAGCAAGTCAACTCCATCTTGGTAAATGGCATCTCGCATAGCCTTGATGTGAGCTTCTAAGTAAGCAATCCGATAGTCATCTGCTACATAACCATTTTCATCCGGTGTATCCATAGCACCGAGTCCATTTTCTACGATGAACATAGGCTTTTGGTAACGATCCCAGATGGCATTGAGGGTGATGCGAAGGCCAAGTGGGTCAATCTGCCATCCCCATTCTGAGGATTCAAGATAAGGATTTTTGAGAGAGGCAAAAACATTTCCAGCAGTTAATTCTTTAACTTCTGGATCACCTGAGGCTACTAGACTTGCATAGTAAGAGAAGGAAACAAAGTCAACAGTATTGTCCTTCAACAACTCTAAATCTTCTGCAGTCATTTGAATCTCGATTCGCTCACGCTCCCACTGCTTCTTGGCGTAGTTTGGGTATTCCCCACGCGCTTGAACATCAATGAAGAAGTAACTCTTGCGGTCTTCCTCCATGGCTGCCCAGTAGTCTCTCGGATGGGCTGTGTTAGGATAGTATTGCCCTGCTGCCAACATACATCCCACCTTGTTTTCTGGGTCAATTTCGTGGGCAATTTTCGTCGCAAGGGCTGAAGCTACTAGCTCATGGTGGGCAGCCTGATATTTAACCTGTTCTTGATTTTCTCCTTCTTCAAAACAGAGTCCAGCTCCCATAAAGGGTGCATGGAGAATCATGTTGATTTCATTGAAGGTTAGCCAGAATTTGACCAAGCCCTTATAGCGGGTAAAGAGTGTGCGACAAAGTTTTTCATAGAAGTCTAACATCCGACGATTGCGCCAACCACCGTATTCTTCAATCAAGTGCATAGGACAGTCGAAATGCGTAATGGTAACCAGAGGTTGGATTCCATACTTATGACATTCCTTAAACAAGTCCTCATAAAAGGCTAGACCAGCTTCATTTGGCACTGTTTCGTCGCCCTTAGGAAAAATCCGAGTCCAAGCAATGGAAAGTCGATAAGTCTTAAAGCCCATCTCTGCAAAAAGAGCAATATCTTCCTTGTAATGATGGTACATATCAATAGCTTCTTTGGCTGGGTAAAAATAGTCCTCCTCAAACGAAAACATCTTTTTCTGACCTGTGATAATGGCTTCACGATCTGGTCCAATGGGTACCACATCAACGTTAGCTAAACCACGCCCATCGAGATTATAAGCACCCTCACATTGATTAGCTGCCGTAGCACCACCCCAGAGGAAGCCCTCTGGAAATTGTAGTATTTCTGTCATCACTTTACCTCACTTGATTTGCTAGTTCTATTATACTAAAAAGGGGACAAAAAGTTTGGAACTATCTGGGTAATGATGTCCTGAGCTTGCTCAAATGTACGAAAAAAAGACTGAAACCAGTCTTCTTTTTAAATCAAAGCTGTAATAGCTGTCACTAGGCCAAAAACGATACCTGGTGCATTGGCAGCAGCAAGGGGAATATCTCTTTCCTTCTTGAAAAGACCGTAGTAAACCCAGAGACTACAGTTGATAGCTGCAACCAAGGGCTGGATGAAATTTCCTTTTTGACCAGCCAGATTGTTCATGATTTGTGGGAAGTAAGACACATACATCATAACAGACATAAAGGTCGCTACCCAACCTAAAATTTTCATTTGTTTTTCAGACATTTTCAAAACCTCTTTCATTTTTACTGAATCTTATTTTAAAATATTCTTTCAAAACAATCAAGTCTTTAAAACTTTTGTTATAAAGATATAAACTATCACAATCTTGTTATAAGAAAGAGGGAACAGAAAAAAGACCGAATTGCTCCGTTCTGTTTACTCAATCAAATATTAGAAAATGAATACTCCTTTTCAATGAATCGATTGATTGATGGTAAATAAGCCGTTAGAAATTATTGACAGTATCGAAATTTTCTAGTAAAATGAATTTTGTTAATACCTAAATGGTGTGTAGTTTTCTATCAACATAGTCAGGAGAAAAGGAACTTATGCTAAAAAAATTTAATGAATTGTCACTGAAAGATAAGGCTTATCTAATTGGCGGTTTGAGCTTATTAGTCATTGTGATCTCATTTGGTCTACTCAATCGTCAAACAGTAACTGTCAGTCTTGTCTTTACACAACTATCTGCTCCCTTGATTTTGGTGATTTTTACTTGTCTAGTAATCGGGATCATTGCTGGTAGTGCTATTGGTATTAGCTATCACCATAACAAGACTCAAGATCTGAGAAGCCGCATTGCTGAAGCAGAAGCGACTATCAATATAAAAGACAGGGAGCTTGTCCAGTACGAGGAACAGGTGCAACAATTAAAACAGGAAGCCAAACAATAAGTGTAGAAATCATAACCACCCGTGAAAACGGGTGGTTTTTTGTCTCGCACCTAACGGAGCGAGACGGACTGAAAGTCGCATAAATACAAAAAAGATCGAATTGCTCCGATCTTTTTAAGTTTCACTCCAAGAATGTTTAGATAAAAAATTTGATAATAGAATTACCTACTTCATACGATAAAAATCAATCACTAGACCAGCAGGCCCTTTAACTAATAAGGACTCTGTTCCCCAATCGGTTACAGTTGGTCCGTTTAAAACCTGGATACCAAGTTCTTTCAACCGTTGGTAATTCTGGTCTACATCCTCAACCTCGATATGAAGAATGATTCCTGACTGAAAATCTTCCAAAGGAATCAAATGATTTTGGGACAACATCAGACAGTGACTGCCAATCGTAAACTGAGCAAAACTGTCATCAACATAATCGGATTTTTTTATCCAAAATACGCTCCAAGTCAGCACAGACTTGTGGAACATCGGAAACGATAATATCTAATTGATTTAAATTCATTTACTATCCTCCATAAAAAGACCGGATTGCTCCGATCTTTTTTAAGTTTCGCTCTAAGAAAATCAAAGAATAAACAAGGCATCGAACCGCAGGCAGTACTGAAGTACGGCAAGGTGAAGATAACACAGTTTAAATTTGATTTTCGACGAGAGGAATTATTTAATTGCGCGTGATTGCAATCCTTCTTCTTCCAAGAAGAGGCGGAATGGTACGAGTTCTTCTGCTTCGTATTTTTCCTTGAAGTCTTTGATTGCTTCTTCTGAGTGAAGTTTTGGATCCAATTCAAGTACTTCTACTGGAAGTGGACGGTGTGGAGTGATGCGAGCATCGATCACAACAGTTTTACCTTCTTTGTTGAGTTTAACAGCTTCTGCAACAACTGCATCGATGTCTTCGATACGGTCAACTGTAAATCCTACAGCACCTTGAGCTTCAGCGATTTTCGCATAGTCAGCATTAGGGAAGTCACAACCAAACAAGTGTTTGTTTGTGTCTTCGTATTTGTCCTTGATGAAGGCATATTTACCATTTGAGAAGACAACGTTGATAACTGGAAGGTCGTATTGAACGTTTGTGATAACGTCTGGGTAGCACATGTTGAATGCACCGTCACCCATGATGTTCCATACTTGGCGATCTGGATTGTCTTTCTTAGCAGCGATACCACCAGGAAGGGCAATACCCATTGTCGCAAAGAGTGGAGATGTACGCCACATGTTCTTAGGTGTCATGTGAAGGTGACGAGTAGATGTTTGAGTAGTGTCACCTACGTCGATTGAGTAGATAGCGTCTTGATCAGCATGTTTGTTGATTGCATTGTAAACTTGATACAATTGCAATTCACCCTCAGTTTTACCTTCGATTTTGTTCATGTAATCACGCCAGTTTTGGTTGTTCTTAACGTTTGCACGCCACCATGGAGTAGATTCAACTGGGTTCACTTTGTCAAGGATAGCTTTAGCTGCTTGACCTGCATCACCAAGGATTGAAGCGTCTAGGGCATGACGTTTACCAAGTTTGTAAGGGTCGATATCGACTTGGATGAATTTTTCAGTATTCTTGAATGCTTGGTAAACTTCAGCAAATGGGAAGTTTGAACCAAGGAAAAGAACTGTGTCTGCTTCAAAGACCACTTCGTTGGCTGGCTTCCAACCAACACGGTAAGCAGAACCTGTCAAACCTTCATAGTTCCATTCAAAGGCTTCAAAGTTTTTACCAGTTGTGATGATTGGTGCTTTGATTTTACGTGACAATTCAGTAATCACTTCACCAGCTTTAACACCACCGTAACCAGCATAGATAACTGGACGTTCAGCATTGTTCAAGATTTCAACAGCTTTGTCGATTTCAACTTCGTTCAAAGCAGGAGCGATGAATGAACGTTCGTATGAACCTGAACCGTAGTATGAATTTTCGTCGATTTCTTGGAAACCGAAGTTTACTGGGATTTCAACAACAGCTGGACCTTTTTTAGAAACTGCAGCACGGCAAGCTTCGTCGATTACTTTTGGCAATTGCTCAGCGTAAGCTACACGTTTGTTGTATACAGCGATACCGTTGTACATTGGGTTTTGGTTCAATTCTTGGAAAGCATCCATGTTCAATTCGTTAACTGGACGTGATCCAAGGATTGCTAGGAATGGAGTGTTATCCATAGCTGCATCGTAAACACCGTTAATCAAGTGAGTCGCACCTGGACCACCTGAACCAACTGCAACCCCGATTGAGCCGCCGAATTTAGCTTGCATAACCGCTGCAAGAGCACCTGTTTCTTCGTGACGAACTTGCAAGAAGCGGATATCTTTGTCTTCAGCCAAAGCATCCATCAATGAGCTGAGTGTTCCTGATGGGATACCGTAGATTGTGTCTACGCCCCATGTTTTCAATACATTAAGCATTGCTGCAGATGCAGTAATTTTCCCTTGAGTCATTATAACTCTCCTTCAAATATTTTTAAATCTACTAAAAAAGGTTTCATATAGTTTTTGAAAAACGTTTCAGTAAATTTTTACACTACTAACTTTATCACATTTATTTTGACTTTACTAAGAATCTGCTCAGAAGTTTTTATTCTCTATTACAGTACAGTTTGAAAACGTTTTTAAGTTCTGTTTTATAATAATCAATGAAAATCAAAGAGCAAACTAGGAAGCTAGCCGCAGGTTGCTCAAAGAACAGCTTTGAGGTTGCAGATAAAGCTGACGTGGTTTGAAGGGATTTTCGAAGAGTATAAAAAGCGAGTAAGCTCGCTTTTAATCTATTTTACTAAAGTTTAACAGAAGTGAACTAGTCAGAACAGATACAGAACTAAAGGCCATGGCTAGGCCTGCCAGTTCTGGATTGAGGGCCAGTCCAACACCAGAAAAGACTCCTGCTGCAATCGGAATTCCGGCGACATTGTAGATAAAGGCCCAGAAAAGATTGAGCAGAATTCGATTAAAGGTTTTCTTACTCATGTCAAAGGCACGAACGACTCCTAAGAGGTTATTGGTTGTCAACACCAAATCTGCTGACTCGATGGCGATATCTGTTCCTGCTCCCATGGCAATCCCCACATCTGCTACACTGAGGGCTGGCGCATCATTAATACCGTCCCCAACAAAGGCTACTTTGCCAGCCGCTTGTAGTTTATGGATTTCATGGGCTTTTTCTTCTGGCAAGACACCTGCAATGACCTCTTCGATTCCAATCTGATCGGCAATGGCACGCGCCACACCTGCATTGTCTCCTGTCAGCATGACTGTTTTAAGACCTCGTTTTTTCAACTGACTGATGGCAAGCTTAGCATTTTCCTTAGGAATATCTTGCAGAGCAATCAAGCCTTTAATTTCATTGTCAACAGCCAAGAACACAACTGTCTTAGCTTCTTTTTCTAGTTGTTCTAGTTTTTCTTGATAAATGCTAGAAATGTTCATGCCATCCAGCATTTTAGCATTTCCAAGCAGAACTTGTTTTCCATTGATTTGCCCTGAGACACCTTTTCCGTGCAAGGCTTGGAAATTTTCAACAGTTTGAAGCTCAAGTCCAGCTTCACTCGCTCGTTTCACAACGGCTTCAGCCAGTGGGTGTTGAGAAGCTTCTTCCAAGGAAGCTGCCAATCCAAGCACTTCTACTTCGTCACCGATGATATCTGTGACCACAGGTTTCCCTTCAGTCAAAGTCCCGGTCTTATCAAAGACGATAGTTTGAACTTTCTGGATTTCCTGTAGAACCGTTCCATTTTTGAGGAGAACTCCCATCTTGGCACTGCGACCTGTCCCCACCATAAGGGCTGTCGGTGTTGCAAGTCCCAATGCACAAGGGCAGGCAATAATCAGAACTGCTACTCCATAGAGAAGCGAAGATACAAAGCTCGCTCCAAGCACAACTACACTATCCCTGAGCAAGACGAACCAAACCCAAAAGGTCACAATCCCTAAAATGACAACTGCTGGGACAAAAATCCCTGAAATTTTATCCGTCAAGTCCTGAATCGGCGCACGACTTGTCTGAGCTTTCTTCACAAAATCCACAATCTGAGCCAAAACAGTCTCTGAACCAACTTTTTCTGCTCTAAAAACAAGTGTTCCACTATTATTGATGGTTGAACCAATGACGGTATCTCCAACTGTCTTGTCCACTGGTAGGCTCTCACCTGTCACCATAGACTCATCAATACTAGAGATACCTTCTACTACGACACCATCAACCGCAATCTTTTCACCGGGACGCACTCGAATCAGGTCACCTACCTTGACTTGCTCCAAAGGGACTTGAACATAGTTATCCTCACGCAAGACTTCTGCAGTTTTAGCCTGCAAGTCAAGTAATTTCTCCACAGCTTGGGAAGTATTTTTCCGCATTTTCTCCTCAAAAACGGCTCCCATAAGAACGAAGAAGAAGATAAAGGCTGCACTTTCAAAGTAAACGGGGAGACCAGCGAAGAGGGCAACTAAGCTATAGAAATAGGCTACTAGAGTACCCAGCGCCACCAAGGTATCCATGTTGGCATTGTGCTTTTTAAAGCTAGCCCAAGCACTCTGGATATAAGGACCACCTGCTACTAGCATAATCGGTGTTGTGGCTAAAAAGGTGCCCCAACGCATGACTTGGTGACTAATTCCTCCTGTCGACATCCCAATCATGAGGATCACAAGAGGCACAGTAAAGATACTAGTAATCCAAAAACGCTGCAAGAGGGATAGAGATTTTCGAGTCTTCTCAACAACTGTATAACTTCCCTTTTGCATCTTCATACCACAAGAAAATTCATGTTGACCTAATTCTTGAGGTGTAAAACGAATGACTTTCTCCTCGTCTACGCCGATTGGTTCCAAGATGCCTTCTTCTTCAAACAGAATTTCCTTATAACAGTTTGAAGGTGTCACACGGTGAAAGGTGATCTCAGCAGGAACTCCTTTTTGCAGTTGAATGTGGGCTGGATGGTAGCCTTTGTCTGCCGTGATACGGATTTTTTGAACACCATTTTCAAGACTTGCTTTTACAATTTCAGTCATATCATTCTCCTATTCTACAATCATCTTGCCGTGCATCATATTCATACCACATGCAAAGCCAAACTCTCCAGCCTGCTCAGGTGTGATTTCCACTACATACTCTTCACCCATTGGCAGGTCTGCATGCACACCAAAGTCTGGAAAAACAATTTGATCCAAACATGGTGAAGGATCCTTACGGTCAAATACAATGCGGGCTGGCACTGATTTTTTAAGAATAATCAACTCAGGCGTATAGCCTCCCATGACTTCCACTCGAATCTCTTGGTAGCCTTTTTTTTGCTGGGCCTTTTGCCCAGATTTTTCAGGCTTTTTGAAAAAACCAAAACAAGATAAAGGCGATAAGGGCAATACAAATAATGGTTACAATACTATTTAACATGACGTCTCCTTTACATACAATTACATTTTACTTCTGTCACAGCGCTTGATTTCTTCTCAGAAATCACAGCTTCCAAGTCTTCCAAGTCAGTCTGAGTAAAATCACATTCAGCAATCAAATCAGCCAACAAGTTCTTAATCCTACGGGAACAAACCTTGTCTTTGATATCTTGGACAAGTAAGTCTCGACTTTGGTCTAGAGTTAAAAGTGCTGAATAAACAAAGGACTTACCTTCTTTTTTCCGAGTCAGACACTCTTTCTCAACCAGACGAGCCAAAAGAGTTTGAATGGTCGACTTGGACCAGTCGAATCGCTCCGCCAGAACCTTAATCAAATCCGTACTAGTCTGCTCTCCTTGCATCCAAATAATCTTCATGACCTGCCATTCTGCATCTGAAATCTGCATTAGCATACCTCCAAAATCTACATTTGTCAATTACAGTTATTAGTATACTCTCAAAATCTACATTTGTCAACTATGAAATTAATCTTTTCTTTAAAAAATTAAATTTTAACCATATGATAAGGATTTTTAATCAAATCTTACTATATAAACTATGAAAATATGCTATACTAAAGAAAAAAGAAAACAACCACTAGGGGTGCGTAATGCTGAGATTAACGACTGTTAGACCCTTTGACTCAATCTAGGTAATGCTAGCTGATGGAAGTGGAAATGACAATGGGGACTAGCGGTCTTCTATTGCCTTTCTAAAACAGACTAGCTTGTTCTTAAGAATACAAACTTCAGTTGGTTGGGAGGTTTTAGATGACTTATTTACCCGTTGCTTTAACCATTGCAGGTACTGACCCTAGTGGTGGTGCTGGCATTATGGCTGACTTAAAGTCGTTCCAAGCTAGAGATGTCTATGGAATGGCCGTTGTGACCAGTCTTGTCGCTCAAAATACCAGAGGCGTTCAATTGATCGAACACGTTTCTCCTCAAATGTTGAAAGCCCAATTGGAGAGTGTCTTTTCGGATATTCCACCTCAGGCTGTAAAAACTGGAATGTTGGCAACTACCGAAATTATGGAAATCATCCAGCCCTATCTTAAAAAGCTGGATTGTCCCTACGTCCTTGACCCTGTTATGGTCGCAACAAGCGGAGACACCCTGATTGATACCAGTGCCAGAACCTACCTAAAAACAAACCTGCTTCCACTTGCAACCATTATCACTCCCAATCTTCCTGAGGCAGAAGAGATTGTTGGTTTTTCAATCCATGATCCTGAAGACATGCAACGTGCTGGTCGCCTGATTTTAAAAGAATTTGGTCCTCAGTCTGTGGTCATCAAAGGTGGGCATCTCGAAGGTGGTGCTAAAGATTTCCTCTTTACCAAGGATGAGCAATTTGTCTGGGAAAGCCCACGAATTCAAACCTGTCACACCCATGGTACTGGGTGTACCTTTGCCGCTGTGATTACGGCTGAACTAGCCAAGGGCAAAAATCTTTATCAGGCAGTCGATAAGGCCAAGGCCTTTATCACGAAAGCCATCCAAGATGCTCCTCAACTCGGTCATGGTTCTGGCCCAGTCAACCATACAAGCTTTAAAGATTAAAAAAACTCTCTAGTTCCCACTTTAAGGGAATTAGAGAGTTTTTATACTCTTCAAACTACGTCAGCTTTATCTACAACCTCAAAGCTGTGCTTTGAGCAACCTGCGGCGAGCTTCCTAGTTTGCTCTTTGATTTTCAGTGAGTATTAATTAGAAAATAATATCATCCAACTTTGTTAAAAAGGCTTGAGTTTTTGCCTCTATATCTTCTGCCTGCATCAAATCACGCACTACAGCTACACCAGCTATGCCAGTGCCGATAAGTTGGTCAATATTCTCTGATGTCAAGCCTCCGATAGCAACTACTGGAATAGCGACCCTTTGGCAAATTGTCTTCAAGGTTGAAATCAGGGTGATAGGCGCATTTTCCTTGGTCGTAGTCGGGAAAATGGCTCCTGTCCCCAAGTAATTCGCCCCTCCTTCTTCTGCCTCGAGAGCTCTTTTTACAGTTTTAGCTGTAACACCGAGGATTTTGTCAGGGCCTAAGACTTGTCGGGTAACCGAAACTGGTAGTTCATCGTCTCCGATATGCAGACCAGCAGCATCAACCGCAAGACAAACATCCAAACGATCATCGATTATCAGGGGTACCTGATAGGCATCTGTTATTTCCTTGACTTCTTTTGCCAGTTGATAATATTGATTGGTTGTGAGATTTTTTTCTCGTAATTGGACTATGGTAACCCCTGAACGGCAAGCCGTCTCAACTTTTTTAAGAAAGCTTTCCACGGAATCTTGGTAGCGATTGGTTACTAGATACAGTCTAAGCGCTCTCTATTCATAAATGTCTCCTTTGATGGCATCTAGCCAATTTTCGTCTCTTTTTAGGAGCGAAAGCTGATTGAGAACTTGATAACGAAATTCTTCCAAGCCCATTCCTTGAACAAGAATTCTCTCAGCGGAGATATTGAGATAAGAGACCGCTAAGCAGGAAGCTTCAAAGCCAGTCATTCCTTGGCTGAGAAAAACAGCTGTTAAAGCTCCAACCAAATCTCCTGTCCCTGTTATCCAGTCTAATTCTGCACAGCCATTTCCCAGTATAGCAACTTGATTTTCTGAAACGATGAGGTCCTTGGGGCCTGTGACTAAGAATGACATACCTGGATAGGTCTGACACCAGTCTTTCAAAACTTGAAGTAAATCCTCAGTTTCTTGATCTTTAGCACTCGCATCGACCCCAACCCCGTGGTGTTTTAAGCCAACAAGACTTCGGATTTCTGACATGTTTCCTTTAAGGACCGTAGGTCTATAGTCTAAAAGGTCTCTAACTAAAGTCTTCCGAATGACTGAAGCTGTTACGCCAACCGCATCTACTACCATTGGAAGAGAAACTTGAGCTGCATAAGAAGCTGCTATACGGATTGCTTTTTCCTTCTCAGCTGAGAAGTGCCCCAAATTGATGAAGAGTGCCTGGCTTTGCTTAGTAAAATCAAGAACCTCACGGGGATCATCTGCCATAACTGGTTTACATCCCAGAGCCAAAATCCCATTTGCTAGCATCTCACAAGAAATCTCATTGGTAATACAGTGAATCAAGGAACTGGTTGCCAAAGGAAAAGGATTTGATAATTCCTGCATCAGTCTATCCTTTCAGTAAAGAAATATCCCTGCACTTTTTTAAAGAATTCCTGCTTGATTAAAAATCGAAAGGCAATAAAGGAAATTGCTGTACCGATCAAGGTTGCTCCGAAAAATCGAGGAGTGTAGATAAACCAGCTAAGCTTAGCGGCCGATCCTGTAAAGAGTACCATAACAGGATAGGAAACAATAGAACCAATAATACCTGTTCCCAAAATTTCTCCCAAAGCAGAAAAGTAAAATTTTCGACCATACTTATAAAAGAGACCTGCAAGGAGGGCTCCAAAAGTCGCTCCTGTGAGAGCTAAAGGCGGAATCCCTTGTGTCGTCATACGGATAAAGGCTGTGACTGTAGCCATAGCCAAAGCATAAACAGGTCCCATCATGATTCCTGCTAGAATATTGACTACACTGGACATCGGTGCCATACCTTCGATTCGGAAGATAGGTGTCAAGACCACATCAAGGGCAACCATCATGGATAAAATGGTTAATTTGTGAACTTGTAATTGGTGCTTTCTCATGTTTCTATTCTTCTCCTGTTTCTAAAGACTGTAAATCACTCTTCCATGTCTGGTGTTGGTAGGCCATTTCCCAAAACTTAGCTTCCATATGAACACTGATGTGGAAGGCTTCTAGCATTTTTTTCTTGTCTGTCTCGTCACTTTCTCGATAGAGTTGATTGACCAGAGCCTCTTCCTCTCTGATCTGCTGCTCCAACTCATCCGTAATATAAGTTTCAATCCATTGTTGGTAGAGAGGATTTGGTGATGGTTTAAGATTAAGGGATTTGCCTATATCATGGTATAACCAAGGACAAGGCAGCAAACTTGCAAAAGCGATGGCTAAGTTAGGCTCTGCAAATTGCCGATAAATGTGCGAAATGTAATGATAACAAGTTGGAGCGATTGGATGTTGCTCCATTTCCTGATCGCTGATTTCCAATTCCTTGAAAAATTGTTGGCGGATAAATAACTCACCCTCCACTAGACTCTGAGCATTTTGTTTCAAGAGTCTTTTCATCTCTTGGTTTGAAGTCTTCTCAGCCAAAAGGTGATAGGCTTCTGAGAAGGCCTTCAAATAGTAGGCATCCTGAATCAAGTAATAGCGAAAGATGGACGGGTCTAAATTTCCCTCTTGTAACTGTAAAACAAAGGGGTGATGAAAGGAAGCCTGCCAAGCTTCCTTGGATAATTCCATCGCAATATCTGTAAATTCCATAATATCTCCTTTATAAAAATAGACTGGTTTGAAGCAATAAAAAGAACAGCAGGTAGATGAATATTGTCCTTTGAGGAATATAAAAAGTCCGATAGCTATTCTCCACCTGTGCATGTTCGTCATATCCATGCGCCGATAGAGCCCTCAGGTAAAGATGGCGCCATCTAAAGACTGTCATCAGAACCTTGCTGTAAATCAAGGGAGACCAAAAATGCAGTTCTTGACCGCGTAATAAGCAAGCTTCCTTGAGAGACTTGATTTCTTGCTGGATAAGAGGGAAGGAATTGAATACCACAATCAAGGCATAGGCCCAAGACCGTGATAACCCCTTTTGAGCCAAGTACAAAAGAAGCTCTTTTAGGGAAATACTGGAAACAAAGACAAGACCAATACAAACGGTCACAAAGGCCCTCGTTCCAAGCATGACTGCCTGCGAAGCATCCCCATGTAACTGAACTGCCCAGTAGTTGGCCAAAGATGGCAAAATGGCGAGCAGAATCATCCAAGCTAACATTTTAAATCGACGGTAATAAAGCATAAAGAGAATGCAAAATGCGACTACCGAAAGATTCAGAGCAATCGAAGGAATGAAAGATGTTTCCAGTGATAAAACCAGCAAGAAGAGACTGATAATCGGTGTCTGGGTTGCTACTTTGACCATACTATCTCACCTCCCCTTGGGTATTGCTACTCTGAGATGTGAGCGGTTTGGTGATAGTCACTTCGTTCACATGACTGAGCCCCTGACTAGACATCTCAATCCAATAATCAACCACAGAGATCAAGGGATCTAAACGATGGCTAATGATTAGAAAACTTCTTCCCTGATTTCTCTCCTCCACAATCCACTGACAAAAATAAGAGCAGGCTCTATCATCCAAACCTGCAAAAGGTTCGTCTAGCAAGATCACAGAAGCCTTACTAGTCAAGATGGTCAAGAGCTGAAGAATCTTTTGCTGGCCACCACTTAATTGATAGGGACTCTTATCGAGTGCCTGCTCCAAATCAAAATATCGTAAAGCTTGAAGAATTCGCTGATTTCTTTCAGAATCAGGTCCATCTAATTGAAGCTCTTCTCGCAGACTGGCTCTGATAAACTGCTTCTCAGCTTCCTGAACAACACCCGTTAGGTCACGGTACAAACTCTTTTTCTTTTTCAGGACTGTCCCCTTCCAGCTAATGCGCCCCTTATACTTTTGAAATTGAAGAATGGAACGAAAGAGGGTTGATTTCCCGACACCATTGTCACCCAAAATACAGGAGATTCCTTGGTAGAATGTGAAATCCGCAATTGAAAAGAGGGGACACTTATCCAGCTCACAAGTCGTTCGATCCATATGAAACAGTTCTGAGCTAGAAGCAACTTTCTTTGAAGCAACCTGTGTCATCTCAGAGGTAGGGATTTGAAACATTTCTCTTAGTTGTCCGTCTCTTAGCTCCACCATATGGTCGATATAGACTTCATAGTCCGTTAAATCATGGTCGCACAAAATAACTGTCTTCCCATCAGAGACCAACTCTTTTAGAATCTCCAATGTCTCTATCCTACTCTTGCGGTCAATGGAAGCAAAAGGTTCATCCAATAGATAGACCCTAGGATTCATAGAAAATAGAACAGCCAAGGCAGCCTTTTGCTTTTCTCCACCTGATAAGTGATGGATGGGACGGTGCAAGATCTTCTCACAGCGACATTGTCGAACCACCTCTGCTATTTTAGAATCAATTTCCTGAATAGGATGCCCAATATTTTCCAAGGTAAAAATCAGCTCCTCAAACAAGTTCTCCATGGTAAATTGATGATTGGGATTTTGAAAGAGAATACCAACCGTCTGGACACGTTCGATGATAGAAAGCTGACTGACCTCGCTCCCATTTATCAGGACTTGACCGCTATAGGGAAGAGAACTGACTTGGGCAATCATTTGAAAGAGACTAGATTTTCCTGAACCGCTGCTTCCAACTAACAAGGTAAAGGCTTGCGCATGAAAAGTAAAATCAATCGGCTCAGAGAAGATTGGGGACTGAATCGCTCGTAGTTCCAGCCCCATCTATGCCTTGCCCCCAGCTGCAAACTGATGATAAAGTTTGACAATGGCACGAACCAAGATAGTACAGAAGAAAAAGACAGAAATAAAGCGCACCACAAGCAAGGAAAGCACAAAAGGAAGGGAGAAGGCGTAGTAACCTAACTTAATGTATTCATAGACAAAGCTAACAAGCGTAATCCCAATACTATTGGCAGTTAGAGAGAGCCAACTTTCATAGCGATTCTTGGTTACGATAAAACCAAGTTCACTTCCCAAACCTTGAACCAAGCCAGACAAAAGGGCACCTAGACCGAATTGGCTACCATAAAGTACTTCAGCAAGCGCAGCTAGCACTTCTCCAATCGTTGCACTTCCCACTCTTGGAACAAAAATGGCAGCAATAGGGGCAGCCATACACCAGAGACCAAAGAGGATTTCATTGGCAAAGGCCTGTAAACCAAGAGGTGCTAAAATCAGGGTGAGGATATCAAACAGATAACCTGAACCCACAAAAACGCCACCAAAAAAGATAGACAAGAAAGCAAGTAAGATAACATCTTTTAACTGCCATTTTTTCAACATAAAAAACTCCTTTTTTAAAGAAAAGTGGGGCATTCAAGGTGAGCTACCTAAATGCTTTGTATCATCTTCATCCAGTTTCGTAAAAGAAAAAACTCTAATTACAGATAGAAATTAGAGTTCAGCTTACAAGATTAGATGGTTAGTTTCTATAAATACAAAACCATTTCACATTTCCCTTCGCCAGTCTTAACTGTATCAGGTTCAATGGGTATCATCTCAGCCTAAAGCACCCCAAATGTCTTTATTATTTAATTATATAATTATTTTAACAGACGATTTATTCTAGTTCAAGGAATTGAACTGGAAATACAGCCTTGCACTCACAAAGATAATAAGTCTTTCGTTTGCAAAAAACAAATGTCTTGTTTGATAGATTAGCCATTTGAGCTGAATCTGGACATAGCTTTTTAGAAAAAAGAAAGTCCTACTCCATCAGAATACAAGGAAAAATTGATACCTATTGTTCACTCATTTCCCGAACAGTTTTTTCTATATTAGCTGAATATGAGATTGCTGAAATGATTGAAACACCATCCATGTTGGTCTTCATAATGTCTTTAATATGCTGCGTCTGTATGCCACCAATTGCAACTAAGGGCATTTGTGGCAATAGTTTTCTCATCAATTTAAGACCTTCATAACCTATAGCACCACCAGCATCATCTTTTGACTGGGTATCAAATACAGGACCAACACCAACATAATCTACATATTCAACTTTTGATTGTTGAAATTCTTTCTCGTTTTTTATAGAAAGACCAATTATTTTATCTGGCATCAATTTTCTAATTTCGTCAACACCGAGATCATCCTGTCCTACATGTACACCGTCAGCATCTATTTCTAATGCCAATTCTATATCATCATTAACAATAAATGGAACATTATATTTTTTACAAAGATCCTGTAGTTTTTTTGCTAATTCGACTTTTTCTTTACCTTCCAGGGCTCCCTCACCTTTTTCACGGAATTGAAATAAGGTTATACCACCTTTTAAGGCTTCCTCAACGACCGTATATAGATTTTTACCTTGGCAAGTAGTCGTTCCACAAATAAAATATAGTTTTAGTAATTCTTTATGAAACATTTTACTTCACTCTTTTGAATTCCTTTACATCTTCATCTGTAATCTCGTATAAGGCATTTATAAATTCAACTTTAAATGTCCCAGGAAGATGCCCATTTGGACGTTTTTCTGCCATTTCTCCAGCGATATTGTAAACCAACATTGCTGTTTCTAATGATTTCAATTCTTGACCTTTTTCAAGTCCGATAAAGCTTGCTACTACAGCACCTAATAAACATCCTGTCCCAATGACTTTTGGCATCATGGCACTACCATTATGAATCGTTACCACTTCTCCATTAACCGCAATAGCATCCACTTCACCTGTTACTATTATAGGAATATTGAACTTCTCATTTGCTGCTAGAGCAATTTCGTCAATATTATCTACGCCCGCACTATCTACTCCTTTAGATGCTACATTTATCCCTACTAAAGAAGCAATCTCGCCAGCATTTCCTCTAATCGCAGCTAGTTTATAGTTGTTGATTAGATCATCTGCTACTTTTTTTCTATATTCTCCTGCTCCACATGCCACAGGATCTAAAACTGCTGGGACATTATATTTCTCTGCAATTTTCAGAGCAGCTTGGTATAATTTCCAATTTTCATCTGTCAATGTCCCTATGTTTATTAATAAACCTCCAGCATATTTTAATAGATCTTCTAAGTCCGCTGGAAACTCACTCATGGCTGGTGATGCACCCAGTGCTACTAATCCATTTGCTGTAAAGTTTTTTACAACATCATTGGTTATACAAATGACTAATGGTGCTTTTTCTTTTAATAATTTTAAACTTGTCATATTGAAATCCTTCCTTTTCACTTTATACGATCTACTGATTTCGATTTTTCTCTATCTTTCGTTAAGAAATTTTTCAGTTACATTGAATGATTTATGCTCAATGAAAATCAAAGAGCTAACTAGGAAGCTAGCCGCAGGCTGTACTTGAGTACGGCAAGGTGAAGCTGACGTAGTTTGAAGAGATTTTCGAAGAGAATTACCTCATCAAATTTGTCAGTATCCTTAACTTTCTCTAATCGTCATAACCAATATCAAAAAAGGCTAATTCTAAAGCGATTGCTTGATTCCAGCGTTGCTGAAGTTCTGTCAAATCTTCTAGACCTTTCCCTACACGATTGAGTTCATCAACCAGAAATTGAACCCACTCTGCAAAGAAAGAACCTCTGTGGAGATTGATCCATTCCGAATGAATATAGTCTTTAGGTAGTGCCAAATTTTTAGAACCCCAGTCTAAATAGAGACCTTCTGCAATGACTAGCATGACCAAAAGATGGGCATAGTCTGATGATGACACAGCAGAATACATAAGCTGCTGAAAGGCTTTTGTTACAGGGTGCAAGGTCACTTCTAGATAGTCATTCTCTGCTACTTTTAACTCTTTAAAAGCCTTTTGGAAATAACCGTCTTCATCTGCTTCAAGAAAGCCTAGTTGCTTGGCAAAACGAAGTTTGGATTCAAGCTGGTCTGCGTGGGCTACACAGGCGCCCAGCATGGATAAGAAGGCATCAAAGAAGTGATAATCTTGAATCAGGTATTCTTTTAAGACCTTATTCTCAATTGTTCCCGCAAAAAGTTCCTTAACAAAGGATGATTGATTGCAGCCTGCCAATCCTTCTGACTGTTTTTTAATAATTCTCCAACAGTCAAACCTGGTTGAAATGCATAGTCTTGTGTTTCCATATTTACTTTTCCTCTCTTTACTCGTTCGTAATCAACAAAATACCAAGAAAATCCTAGTTTTACTTGACCTTTTTAAAGAACATCGAGAGTATTTGCAGAGAACTACCTAAACAAGCCTATCCAGTTTATATAAACAAAAAACTCCAATTACAATTAAGAATTAGAGTTGACTTACAAGATTAGATCGTTCATTTCGCCATACGAAAAAAACTGTTCACATTTCCCTTCGCCAGTCTTAACTGTATCAGGTTCAATGGGTATCATCTCAGCCTAAAGCACCCCAAATGTCTTTATTATTTAATTACTGGACCAGTATAGCAAAAAATGAAAGCCCTAGCAAGATATTTGACTGAAAAATATATTTATATAGTTTTCAATGGTGATTTATTCTTCCTATACACTAAGAAAAACCTCCACATCAAGTGGAGGCAATCTCTTTTATCAATACAATTTTAAGTCACGAGGGTCAACTGGGAAGGTTGGATTGTATGGGTTGTGACGGAGTTTGAAGTGTTTGACATCTTCAATGGTCTGAGTTCCAGACAATTGCATGACTGTCTTCAATTCCGCATTCAAATGTTCAAAGACTTGGCGTACACCAACACTACCACCGAGAGCCAAACCATAGATAACCGGGCGGCCAATAGCTACCAAGTCTGCTCCTGAAGCCAAGGCTTTAAAGACGTGTTGACCACGACGAATACCTGAGTCAAAGACAATTGGTACGCGTTTGTCAACTGCTTCTGCTACTTCTTGAAGTGAGTCAAAGGCAGCTGGTCCACCGTCGATTTGGCGGCCACCGTGGTTAGTTACCCAGATACCAGAGGCACCTGCAGCAAGCGAACGTTCAACGTCCTCACGGCATTGTGGTCCCTTGACATACACAGGAAGTCCTGAGTATTCAGCGATAAATTCTACATCACGTGGAGATAGGCGTTGCTTAGCTGATTTATAAACAAAGTCCATTGATTTTCCAGCACCTTCTGGCAGGTATTCTTCAACAATCGGCATGCCAACTGGGAAGACAAAACCATTACGCTTATCTACTTCACGATTGCCCCCTACAGTTGCATCTGCTGTCAAGACAATCGCTTTGTAGCCTTCAGCCTTTACACGGTCCATGATGTGGCGGTTAATGCCGTCATCCTTACTAAAGTAAAATTGGAACCAATGAGGTGTCCCTTGAAGGGCTTCCGTAATTTCAGGAAGGTCAACAGTAGAGTAAGAGCTGGTTGTATAAAGAGAACCAAACTCATGCACACCACGCGCAGTCGCCACTTCACCCTGTTCATTTGCCAATTTATGAGCCGCAACAGGCGCCATAATGATTGGTGAAGACAATTTTTCACCTGCAAATTCAATCTCTGTACTTGGATTTTCAACATCACAAAGAGTATGAGGAACGATGAGTTTGTGGTTAAAGGCGCGAATATTCTCACGTAAAGTAAAAGTATCTTCCGCCCCACTAGCGATATAACCAAATGCTGCTTTAGGAATAACTTGTTGCGCCATTGGCTCCAAATCATAGGTATTGATGAAATCTACATGACCTTCTGCATTGCTTGTTTTGTATGACATAAAATGTCCTCCTTGATAAGTAAGCGTTTACTTTGTATATTACAAAAAATATTCTAACTCTTTTTTCAAAATTTTTCAAATATTTTGTTTGGAAATTTCATACTTTCAATCATTTTACAGCGATAATTAAAAATGATGAACTTTCTTAAGTTATGGAAATTCAAATAATCTTTTCATTTTCTAATACTTTATCATCAAATTGTTCAGCTAGTATAGTTGCTGAGTGATAAAGTTCCTTTGCTTTATTTTTATCATTTTCAAAATAAAGATAGCACTTAGCTTCAAATACTGAAATTCCAGGTTTATAGACTTGCAACATTGTTACTGATAAAATTTCATTCATCTTTTTTACTAGAGATATCATATGCTTATAGTCATTACGAACAACATAAACACCCGCTATGGCACAAAGAACTGATAGTAGCTCTACATTATACATTTCATCACTAACTAATTGCTGTTTCAACAACTTAATCCGAAAATCATCTAATGCTCTCTTCTATAAATCAAGTCTTGACATTGCATAGCAAAATAATCAATTAATAGTAAATCATTGAATGTGTAAACTTGCTTTAGTGTTACTTGCTTAAAATAATCATCAAAAATATCTTCAGCGAAACTACCTGTCCCTGTTCTTATCAAGTCTAATATTCTTTCAATCAAGTCTAGACTCAGCAACTCTTCCTCAGGAAGAGCTAGTTCTTTATTTTCAAGAAAAGTATCTATCGGAACTTCTAATCGCTTAGATAAATATTGTAACTTAGTAATTGTTGGCAAGGATTGCCCAAGCTCAGTACGCATCAGCTGTTTGATTATTAAGTCAGCTTCTGTCCACAGATCTCTTCTCTCGTCAATTTGTGACGTTCACGTTCCTGTCTTACTCTATGACCAATTTCAGTTTTAATATCTGTTGTCATTCTTACCTCTTAACCACAATCCATAAATTAACATACTTTTAATTCTTCGGCTAAAAATTAACAATAATTCTTTTTCAAATCCGTCATATTATTTTCTAAAACTTGGATGTCTTGGCTGACTTTGAGAATGACAATGCTGCCTTGAATACTGGAGATGACTTGACGGGCCTGCAACTGCGCCCGCTCTTCTGACCAGTCAGCATGCAGGTCTTGCAAGAGGCTGGCTAACTTCTCTGTCCATTGGGTCATAAAATCATTGAGAGGACAGCGGAAGTTCTCATCTTCTGTGGACAATTCCACAATCAGATTACCAATTGGGCAACCATAAAAGACCGTCTGACTTTCATGAAATTGACAAACCCAGTCAATCATATCCGAAAACTTGTCACTGTCAGACTTGTCTGCTTCAAAAATATCTTCAAAAAGCTCTTTTCGCCAATTTGCTAAAATATCTTGAATGACCGTCAAACCAATTTCCTTCTTAGATTTGAAATAATAATAAAGCTGTCCCTTGCCAACATCAGCTGCCTCCATGATGTCACTGATGGAGGTGGCATCATAACCCTTCTGATAAATCAATTCCTCAGCACTTTGTAAAATACGCTCTTTAACGCTCATCTACTCACCTCTCTTTTTCCTATTATAGCAGATTCAGAGTCTGAGACCAAACAATTGAAACCACCTCCTTTTGCCACTGTTTTATCATTAAAATTTTTTGTTCTGAGCAAATTAATTTACAAATTCAATTTTAGATGTTATTATAATTGTACCGAACGGTCAGTATGTAACTAAAACTACCATTTGGAAAATCATCAAACTAACAGTCTAAATTCCTATTGGCTGTTAATCAAATCATATTAGGAGGAACCTCATGTTCAATCAGAAAAATGTCGCATTTGTTATCACAGACCCGCAAGTTGAATTCTTAAAATCTACTGGTAAAGGATTCGGAGCAACTAAAGATGTTCTTGAAAAAGTTAATACTATTGAAAATCTGACAAAGCTTTTAGCTCTTGCTAAAGAGCGTGGCTACAAGCGTTTTATCTCACCGCACTACTTCTATCCACACGATCACAAGTGGCAATTTAAAGCTGCTGGTGAAACGATGATGATTGAAAACGAAATGTTTTGGCGTGATAGCCAGTATTCAGCAATTCCAGAAGGCTCTGGAGCAGATATGATTGAAGAGATTAAACCATTTTTGGATGAAGATACTATTGTTGTCAACGGACATAAAATCTTTGGCCCAGAAAGCAACGACCTTAACCTTCAACTCCGCAAAAATGGTATCGACACCGTCATCTTGGCTGGTATGAATGCTAATCTCTGCGTGGATTCACACATGCGTGAACTCATAGAATTAGGCTACAATGTCATTGTTGTTAACGATGCTGTCGGTGCTCCAGGTGAAGAAGCCTACCAAGCTGCACTAACAAACTACGGCTACATTGCCAACCAAGTTTTGACAACTGAGGAAGTTATCGCTCAACTTTAGTATTAAAAACAAAATCAGGTAATCCTAGCGACTACCTGATTTTCTATGTTTTAAGAATTTTGCCAATTTTCTTGGTCTTCTTTAAAGCGTTTTAGAAGGTCGAGTCCTTCTGGTGTGATATAGCCTTCTTCTTGGGCTAGGTGAATGAGTTCACTGTAGTTAGAAAGCGTCACAAGTTTGACACCTGCATCTGAGAAGTTCTTATCTGCTTTTGGCAATTGGTAACTGAAAATCGCTACAACACCAAGTACATCTGCACCTTCGCGTTTAGCTGCTGCTACGGCCTCAAGAACAGAACCACCTGTTGAAATCAGGTCTTCAACCACTACCATTTTTTGACCTTGAGCTACACGGCCTTCGATTTGGTTGCCTGCTCCGTGGTCTTTTGGTTTGCTACGGATGTAGGCAAAAGGCAAGTCCATCTTATCAGCAATAATAGCTCCGTGTGGAATCCCTGCTGTTGCAGTTCCTGCAATCACTTCTACCTCTGGAAAGGCTTCTTTGATAGCATCTACAAAACCATTTTCAATTAGAGTACGCGTTTCAGGATAGGCTAGTGTCACACGATTATCAGTGTAAATCGGTGACTTGATACCAGATGCCCAAGTGAAAGGCTCCTCTGGTTTGAGGTAAACGGCTTGAATTTTCAAGAGGTGGCTAGCGATATCTTTAGCAAGTGTCATGGTCTTCTCCTTTTATTTTTCTAATCTAGTTCTTTAATTCCAGTCCTGTGTCCATTCATCTTTGATGGCATGATAAGCTGCAACAGGATCTTCAGCTTGGGTAATGGGACGTCCCACTACGATATAGTCACTACCGATTTGATAGGCATCTGCTGGCGTCATCACGCGTTTTTGGTCTCCAACAGCAGCTCCCTGAGGGCGAATCCCCGGTGTCAGACAGATAAAATCTGGATTGGTCGCCTGCTTGATGAGTTGAACTTCCTGAGCCGAGCAAACGACACCATCCAAGCCTGCTTCAGCTGTCTTCTTGGCATAGTGGATCACAGACTCTTGTAAGCTTGTTTGGATATTTTGAAAGTCCTGCATCTGAGCTTCTGACGTTGAGGTCAACTGCGTTACAGCAATCAATTTGGCTTGGTTTCCAAGACCTTCACGCGCCGCCTTCATCATCTCTACACCGCCAGCAGCATGAACATTGGTCATATCCACACCAAGCTGAGACAAGACCTTCATGGCTGACTTGACTGTATTGGGAATGTCATGAAGCTTGAGATCCAAAAAGACACTGTGTCCCAGATCTTTTAAGTAGGATACAATCTCAGGACCTGCTGCGTAATAAAGCTCCATCCCTACCTTAAGATAAAGACTTTCTTCCTCTGGAAAAAGAGCTAAGAATTCCTTGACCGCCTCAAAACTAGGAAAATCAAGAGCAATGACTGGACGATGTTCTCGCATAGGTTTCTCCTTTTACCTTTGCTAGTGAGAGAGTCTGGCCACAAGAAGTCACGAAAAAAGGAACCTGGCAACAGCAAGGTTCCACGAAAAATGGGTAGTCTCCACCCTTTCACCGTCTAACCTTAGCTGCCTCTCTGGACTGCTTTAAAGGTTTTTTACTATTCTATTATTTCTACTAGTACTTGTCAAGTAAAAACATGGTCACTAAAGAACTATAAGAGAAAAAGTAAAGCCTAGCGACGCGATGAACGCTGGTTTGTTTGATTTCGATTGCTCTCTTCCTCCAGCTTTTTCTTCTCTTCTTCCAATTTATTCTGCTGTTCTTCCAGTCTTTTCTTCTCTTCCTCTTTCTGCTTCTTCTCAGCTTCCTTAGCCTCTTGTTTGGCTTTTCCTCAGCCTCCATAATTAATTTATCCGCAACTGTGTAACTGTAAACTCCAGCTTCCATGTCAATCACACTTGGTTCTGACAATTGAGGCTTAATCTTACTGTAGTAAGGCAATTTCTTACTCATTTCAGAAAGGGGAACCAAGACTTCGTCCGAATCATTCATAGTCAATCGAATTAAATCTGATGTCACCTTGCTTGGGGCTAGTTCCACCTTTTCGATGGCTGCTTTGAGTTCTGGACTAATTTGAGCAAGTTCTGACGTAAAGGCTTTGATTTGTTGGCTGTCATTAAAGAGAACTGATATATAAGTTTCTGGCAGACTTACCAAACTGACCGAACTGGTCTCAAGCTGACCGCTTGAAAGGATTGGATAATGACTTTCTCCAGAAACATAGTAGGCAACAATATCATATTCCTTGACCTTGATAGTAAACTTGGTTGGAAATTGATAGACGAGCTGGGCTGATTCAACCCAATAGTTAGACTTGATCTGCTCTTCATATTTTGCCTTATCTAGCAGAAGGTTAATCGTATAATCTGAATCCTGAATGCCTGAAGCCTGTCGAATATCATCAGCTGTAGTTTGCACCGTTCCCTCAACACGAATATCTTTCATGGTCGCATAAGGACTAAGCAAGTAGGCAGAGACGACCAATAAAAGCAGACTGAGAAACAAAATCGAGATAGCCCGCCAGATATGAACTCCTGGAATTTTCGGTTTAACCGGTTTTTCCTTTACAGGCTTTTTCTCTACTTTTTTAGCCTGTTTATTCTGTTTCTTTGGTTCTTTGGATTTTGGTTCTTCTTTGGCTACTTCTTTTTTGACGTCTTCTGACTTTTCTACTTTTTCTTCAGACTCTTCTTTAGCTGATTCTGGGTCTTTTGGTTCAGATTCACTCTCTTGCTCCTCAGTTTTATCTGACTTTTCAGATTTCGAAGCCATTCGAGCTTGTCTTTCCTTTTCCTTCTCCTCAGCTAGGGCCGCCTCTTCTTCAGCCTTCTTTTTTAGATATTCTTGGTTTCGTTTCTGCCATTCTGATAACTCTTTAAATTCTTCGAGGATTTCTTTGCCCTCATTTTTCTTATCTTTTGACATTTACTTTCCTTATGATAAATCTTTTTTCAACAATTGATAAAAATCTGCTAGAGATTTCAATTCCTTAGAAGCCTTCATCTTAGCCTGGTAGTCTTCCTTGTGACTTAGTAAGTGAGAAAGCTTCTCTTCCAAACTATCCAAGGTCAAATCGCTTTCTTGAAGCTCTTCTGCATAGCCTTTTTTTACAAAGTAAGCTGCGTTCTCAATCTGGTCACCACGACTTGCTTCACGACCAAGTGGCACAATGACATGTAATTTTGCCATGGCCAAAAGCTCAAAAATCGTATTGGCACCACCTCGTGTCACAACAATATCAGCCAATTCCATCAAGGGTTGATAGAGACCGGTCACGTAGTCAACACGAAAAAGATTTTGGCTCAACTCGTTCAGGCTAGAATCTCCAGTTAGGTTGATAATATTGTAGCGCTCTGTCAGTTCTTTCTTATGGTCTGTCACCAATTGGTTAAAGACACGAGCACCTGCAGAACCACCGACAAACAATACAGTTGGCAATTTAGGATTAAAGTGGGTTTGAATATCTACCAATTCATCGGGTTCTGGACCTTTTTGGTCTGAAACCTTGGTCACTGCTCCCACATGCTCGACCTTAGACAAACTTGAAGCTTGTTCAAAGGTTGAATACATCTTCGTCGCAAATTTATAGGCGATTTTATTGGCCAAGCCCATAGATAGGTCAGATTCGTGAATAAAGACTGGCACTCCTGACACACGCGCTGCGATAACAGGCGGCACAGAGACAAAGCCTCCCTTTGAAAAAAGGGCCTGTGGACGAAGTCGCAACATGATAAAGAGAGATTGGACAATTCCCCAGCCAACTTTGAAGACGTCCAGCATATTTTGCCAAGAGAAATAGCGACGCAATTTTCCAGTCGCAATGGAATGGAAGGTGACATCTAGACCCGACTTGAGGATTTCTTGATGTTCGATACCACGTTTATCTCCGATATAGTGGACTTCCCAGCCATCTTCGATGAACTTGGGCATTAACAAAAGGTTGAGGGTAACATGTCCAACCGTCCCCCCACCTGTCAAAGACAATTTTTTTCATATTATTCCTTTAACTCCGCTACTGTGTCGATAAAGAGGTCGCCACGTACTTCAAAGTTAGCATACATATCCCAGCTAGCATTGGCAGGACTGAGAAGAACCACGTCTCCTTGAGTCGCAAGTTCATAGGCCTTGCGGGTCGCATCTGCAATATCAGTCGCATCCACATAAGACACACCAGCCTTATCTGCTGCCTGTTTGACACGTTCTGCAGACTGACCGAGGATGACCATCTTCTTGAGTCCAGTAATGTCTGGCACCAATTCGTCAAACTCATTGCCACGGTCCAAACCACCTGCAATCAAGATCACCTTGCTGTTGTCAAATCCTGATAAGGCTTTTTGAGTAGCCAAGATATTGGTTGACTTGCTATCATTATAGAATTTGACACGCTTGATTTCATCCACAAATTGGAGACGGTGTTTGACACCACCAAAGGTTGAAAGAGTTTCTTTGATGGTTTGGTTATCCACACCACGAAGTTTGGCTACAGCAATAGTCGCAAGGGCATTTTCCACATTGTGACTACCTGGAACTCCGATTTCATTCGCTGCCATGACAACTTCCCCACGGAAGTAGAGCTGACCATCTTCCAGATAAGCTCCATCAACCTTTTCCTGTGTTGAAAATGGTACAACTGTAGCTTGTGTTTTTCTTGCCAATTCTTTTGCCAAGTCTTGGTTAAAGTTCAAGACAAGGAAATCAGCCGCTGTCATCTTGTTCTGGATATTCCACTTGGCTGCTACATACTCTTCAAACGAGCCATGATAGTCGATATGAGTTGGCATGAGATTGGTAATAACCGCAATCTCTGGATGGAATTCTTGAACTCCCATGAGTTGGAAAGAAGAAAGTTCCATGACAAGCGTGTCCTTGTCTGACGCAGTTTGTGCCACTTGACTAGCTGGATAGCCGATATTTCCTGATAAAAGACCATGTTGCCCAGCAGCAGTCAAAACTTCCCCAATCATAGTCGTTGTGGTTGTCTTACCGTTAGAACCAGTGATACCAACAATCGGTGCTTCTGAAATCAAGTAAGCCAATTCCACTTCAGTCAAGACTGGAATACCCTTGTCAAAGCCTTTTCAATCATGGGATTGCTGTATGGGATGCCTGGATTTTTCACCATAAGGGCAAACTCTTCATCCAAGAGTTCCAAGGATGACCGCCTGTGATGACCTTGATCCCTTCTTCCAGCAAACTTTGGGCAGCTGGATTGTCCTCGAATGGTTTCCCGTCATTTACTGTCACAATGGCACCCAGCTTATCCAACAAACGAGCTGCAGATTCACCAGACTTAGCCAAACCTAAAACAAGGACTTTCTTATTTTTAAATTGATCTATTACTTTCATGTCTCAAACTCCATTTCTACTCTTACTATTTTACCATTTTTATGGAAATAATTCTAAACGAAAATGCTCATATTCAGCATTCTAACAAACAAAAAGAGAGCCAAAGCTCTCTTTTTATCTTCTTTTGTTTTTACTAACCGACATGAGGGTAATATCTCGTAAGCTAAAGTATGCTAGGAAGAGCATGGCGATTGCGATAAAGAATTCTGTCGGTAGCTGAAAAATTTGCAGGACAGACAACATCAGCAAAATCAAGAGTGCTACGAAAGCAAAGACGACAAGGACGATATTGACTGTCCCTTTAATGCTTTCTGGTGTCGCAAATACATAGAGTAGTAATAAGAGGAGTCCTATGATTAAATAAACCATCTTTATCTCTTTCTAGCTCTTATTCAGCTGATTTTTTCTTCTTGTTAGCTTTCTCACGCTCTGCCTTGTTAAGGATTTGTTTACGCAAACGGATAGACTCAGGCGTTACTTCCATGTACTCGTCGTCGTTCAAGAACTCAAGAGACTCTTCAAGTGTCAAGATACGAGGTGTCTTGATAACAGCTGTTTGGTCCTTAGTAGCTGAACGAACGTTAGTCATTTGTTTCGCCTTAGTGATGTTAACTGTCAAGTCGTTTTCACGAGAATTTTCACCGATGATCATTCCTTCATAAACCTCAGTACCTGGGTTGACAAAGATCGTACCACGTTCTTCGATAGACATGATTGAGTAAGTTGTAGCCTTACCAGCATCGATAGAAACAAGGGCACCACGGTGACGACCACCAATTTCCCCTGGAATCAATGGCAAGTATTGGTCAAAGGTATGGTTCATGATACCGTAACCACGAGTCATTGACAAGAACTCAGTTGAGTATCCGATTAAACCACGCGCTGGAACAAGGAAGACCAAACGAGTTTGACCATTACCAGTTGAAATCATATCCAACATTTCACCCTTACGTTCAGAAAGGCTTTGGATAACAGATCCTTGGTATTCTTCTGGAGTGTCGATTTGAACACGTTCAAATGGTTCACATTTAACACCATCGATTTCTTTTACGATAACTTCTGGACGAGATACTTGAAGTTCATATCCCTCACGACGCATTGTTTCGATAAGGATTGACAAGTGCAATTCTCCACGTCCTGAAACAGTCCATTTATCTGGTGAATCAGTTGGGTCAACACGAAGGGAAACGTCTGTTTGCAATTCTGCCTGCAAACGTTCTTCCACCTTACGAGAAGTCACCCATTTACCTTCTTTACCAGCAATGGTGAGTTGTTGACCAAGAAAGTCATTTGAAGAGTTGGCTCATCGATGTGTAGGATTGGAAGAGCTTCAACTGCGTCTGTCGGAGTAATAGTTTCGCCGACAAAGATATCTTCCATACCTGAAACGGCAATCAAGTCACCTGCTTTGGCTTCTTGAATTTCACGACGTTCCAAACCAAAGAAACCAAAGAGTTTTGTAACACGGAAGTTTTTAGTTGTACCATCAAGTTTAGAAAGGGTAACTTGGTCCCCAACCTTAACAGTACCACGGAAGACACGACCGATACCGATACGTCCAACGAAGTCGTTGTAGTCCAAAAGTGACACTTGGAACTGCAAAGGCTCATCTGAGTTATCTACTGGAGCTGGGATATGGTCGATAATTGTGTCAAAGATTGGTGCCATAGTAGCTTCTTGGTCAGCTGGATCATCTGACAATGAAGAAGTTCCGTTGATCGCTGAAGCATACACCACTGGGAATTCAAGCTGGTCGTCATCAGCCCCAAGCTCGATGAAAAGTTCCAATACTTCGTCCACTACTTCAGCTGGACGAGCTGATGGTTTATCGATTTTATTGACACCACGATTGGGACAAGATCTTGTTCCAAAGCTTTTTTCAATACAAAACGAGTCTGTGGCATTGTTCCTTCGTAGGCATCTACGACCAAGACAACACCGTCAACCATTTTCATGATACGCTCAACTTCTCCACCGAAGTCCGCGTGTCCTGGGGTGTCCATGATGTTGATACGAGTTCCGTTGTAGGCAACGGCTGTATTTTTAGCAAGGATGGTAATTCCACGCTCTTTCTCGATATCATTCGAGTCCATAGCACGCTCAGCCAATTCAGTACGTGCATCAAGCGTTTCTGATTGTTTCAATAATTCGTCAACGAGGGTTGTTTTACCGTGGTCAACGTGGGCGATAATCGCAATGTTACGGATATCTTCTCTTAATTTTGTCATGATTTCCTCTATAATATTCAAAATTTATTTTCTAACTGAACGATTATACCATAATTTCAAGTAAATAACATAACTCAAGCAAGTGTAAATGTTTTCACTCTGCTTTTCTTTTCACGTCAAGCCTTTTCAAAGTAAGAGACTTATGATAAGATAGGCACAGTATGCGTTTAGATAATTTATTACCCCAAGAAAAAATCAGCCGAAAGGCCATGAAACAAGCCTTACTCAAAGGGGAAATTCTCGTCGATGGTTGCCCAGCCCGCTCCCTAGCTCAAAATATCGATACAGGACTACAAGAACTCCTTTTTCAGGACCGAATCATTCACGGCTATGAGCACAGCTATCTCATGCTTCATAAACCTGCTGGTGTCGTTACAGCCAACAAAGACAAGAAACTTCCAACCGTCATGGACCTCCTTCCGCCTGACATCCAGTCTGACAAGCTTTATGCCATAGGCCGACTGGACCGAGATACGACAGGCCTCCTCCTCTTGACCGATAACGGACCTTTGGGCTTTCAACTCCTTCATCCCCAATATCATGTCGATAAGACTTATCAAGTTGAGGTTAATGGATTTCTGACACCTGACCATATCCAAGCCTTTCAAAAAGGAATTGTCTTTTTAGATGGTACTGTCTGTAAACCTGCAAGACTAGAGATTCTATCTGCAAGTCCTTCCCTCAGTCAAGGCTCTATCACCATTTCAGAAGGAAAATTTCATCAAGTCAAGAAAATGTTCCTCTCGGTTGGTGTCAAGGTGACCTCCCTCAAACGCACCCAATTTGGCCCTTGGAGTTTGGATGAAAATCTTCAAGAGGGAGACTATCGCCCCCTCAACTCAGAAGAGCTGACAAGCATTCGTGAATTTCTCAGAAAAAGTGGTTAAAAAATGAGCTCGGAAACATCCAAGCTCATTTTCTTATTTCTCAACTTTGACTTTCCCTTTCCAAGAATCCAAACCATAAGAAAGGATATAAATCTCAGAAAAACCTTGTTTTTTCAAGTAAAGGGCTGCATTTGTGACTCGTTGCGCACGTTGGTTTTCGTAAAGAAGGACAGGTTTATCCTTACGAAGGGCTGCAAGACTAGTCTTCAACTGACTTGAAGGAATATTGCGGGCACCAAGGATATGTTTTCTGTGGAATTCTGCTGGGTCACGCAAATCAATCAATTGACCCGTACGAATCAAGGCTTCAAATTCCTCATTGTCCACAATTTTAGCCGCACGGCGAATACGAAGATAGTTAAAGCCCATCCACGCCAACATTGCTAGTATAAGTGCCCACAAAATCCAAATAACCATTAGTTCTTTTCTCCATTTTTCTCAATATAATCCAATTCTACCTTGTGCTCTCTGCGAAGAACCGCTTCTGCTTCTAGATAGTCTAATTTGTCCATCAACCCTGCATCGTAAATCCGAGAGAGCTCCAACTTCATCAGTTCAATATCATATAAGCGTTTTCCCATGTAAACAATGATACCAAATCGTTTGAGGAATTGCTGCACATCATAGAATGTTTTCATAAGACTCATTCTAGCAAAATTTTGTGTTTTTTTCAAGAAGAGACTCACACAAAGCTCCTGATTTTCCTATCTTCTTTGGCGATTCTGACGCAAGTGTGGTACAATAAAAACATGAGAATTCAACAATTACACTATATTATCAAAATCGTCGAAACTGGCTCCATGAATGAAGCAGCCAAGCAACTCTTTATCACTCAACCAAGTCTTTCCAATGCCGTAAGAGATTTGGAAAATGAAATGGGTATAGAGATCTTTATCCGCAATCCCAAGGGTATCACCTTGACCCGTGATGGAATGGAGTTTCTCTCTTACGCCCGTCAGGTTGTCGAGCAGACCCAGCTTCTAGAGGAACGCTATAAAAACCCTGTCGCCCACCGCGAACTCTTTAGCGTTTCGTCTCAACACTATGCCTTTGTGGTCAATGCCTTTGTCTCTCTGCTCAAGAAAAGCGATATGGAGAAATACGAGCTCTTCCTTCGTGAAACTCGAACTTGGGAGATTATCGACGACGTCAAGAACTTCCGTAGTGAGGTCGGTGTCCTCTTCTTAAACAGCTACAACCGTGATGTTTTAACCAAAATGCTGGATGACAACCACCTCTTGGCTCACCATCTTTTTACCGCGCAACCGCATATCTTTGTCAGCAAGACCAACCCTCTGGCAAAAAAAGACAAAGTTAAACTATCTGATTTGGAAAATTTCCCTTATCTAAGTTATGACCAAGGGACGCACAACTCCTTCTACTTTTCAGAGGAAATTCTTTCTCAAGAGCACCACAAGAAATCCATCGTGGTCAGTGACCGTGCCACCCTCTTTAATCTCTTGATTGGTTTGGATGGATATACCATTGCAACAGGGATTTTGAACAGCAACCTCAACGGAGATAATATCGTTTCTATCCCACTGGATATTGACGACCCTATCGAGCTGGTCTATATCCAGCATGAAAAAACCAGCCTATCCAAGATGGGCGAACGCTTTATCGACTATCTACTAGAAGAAGTTCAATTTGATAGTTGAGAAATGATAAGAACCAATATGTAGGCTAGCAACAACCTGCACATTGGTTCTTTTTACTTATAATTAAAAGTCTCCCCTGCCAACTTATCAGCTAGCTTGGGAAAGAGGGTATAAAATTTGTGGGCCAAGTTCAACAAGACTGGGAGATTGAGTTCTCGTTTGTTTTTCCCTATAATCTTGACAATCTTTTTAGCCACTTCATCTGGCTCTAGCAGGAAGCGGTCAACCGATTTAAGATAGGTTCCATCTGGGTCGGCCTGGTCAAAAAATCCTGTACGGATTGGTCCTGGATTGACCGTCGTTACGTAAACACCATGAGGCATGAGTTCGAGACGCAGAGCATTTGAAAAACCAATGGCCGCAAACTTGGTAGCAGAGTAGAGACTAGACTTACCAGTAGAGATCAAACCTGCCATGCTAACAATATTGATGATATGGCCTTTTCGACTTTCCTTCATTCGAGCCGCAAGGCGACGAGACAGATTCATTAGGGCAAAGGTATTGACCTCGAACATCTGATGAATATCTTTATCGGAAATCTGGTCAAATTCCTCAAAGATCCCGTAACCAGCATTGTTTATCAAGACATCAATCTTGCCATAGCGGAAATAGAGATCTGCTACCAGAGTTTCTAAGGCTGAATCATCGGTAATATCGATTTCAATCCATTCTGCATGGGGATGGTTTCCGTAGAGTTGGGCTAATTTTTCCTTATTTCTACCAAGCAAGATGAGTTGGTCATTTTGCAAGAGTTTGACCATTTCTTGAGCTAGACCACCACTAGCTCCTGTAATGAGAATAGTAGGCATACTGTTCCTTTCCCAATCTTTTAGATTTCCACCTCTTCCAAGTCTTTGACCACATGGACATTTTCAAAGACACTAGCAGCATCTTTTTTGAGCTTGCTGATATCTTTCGAAAGGAAACGAGCACTGATGTGGTTGAGCAAGAGGCGTTTGGCTCCTGCTTCTACCGCTACTTGTGCAGCTTGCATGTTAGTAGAGTGGCCATGGTTACGAGCAATTTTTTCATCACCCTTGCCATAAGTGGACTCATGGACAAGGACATCGGCATTGACAGCTAGACGCACACTGGCATCCGTTTTTCGAGTGTCTCCTAAAATAGTGATAATTTTACCTGGACGTGGAGCTGAGATATAGTCAGCTGCCTTGATTTCAGTTCCGTCTTCCAAAACAACGTCCTGACCGTTTTTGATTTTCCCAAAAAGTGGGCCAAATGGGACACCCGCAGCCTTGAGTTTTTCAGCATCCAAGGTACCTTCTAGGTCCTTTTGCATGACACGATATCCAACGCAGAAAATAGTGTGGTCCAACTCCTCTGCATACACAATGAATTTATCGGTCTCAAGGATTTTCCCAAGGGAATCTTGGTCAAACTCATGGAAATGAATGCGGTAGGGCAGACGAGAACCTGACACACGAAGACTAGTTAAGACAAATGACTTGATTCCTTGCGGTCCATAGATTTCCAAATCTGTCTGCTCTTCATTGGCCTGAAAGGCTCGACTAGAAAGGAAACCTGGTAAGCCAAAAATGTGGTCTCCATGCAGATGAGTGATAAAAATTTTGCTGACCTTACGTGGTCTAATTGTGGTTTCCAGGATGCGATTTTGCGTACCTTCTCCACAGTCAAAGAGCCAGACTTCGTTAATCTCGTCCAAAAGTTTCAGGGCGAGACTGGAGACATTGCGGGCTTTAGAGGGCTGACCAGCCCCCGTTCCTAAAAATTGAATATCCATTCGATACTTTCTAATTAATCAATATATAACATGGCTGTGCGGTTTTCCGATCGGAAATAGCGCTTGCCATAAAAAGAAGCAGCTTCTTGCAGTAAATCCTCTTGGCTGTAACCTTTAAGACGCTTGCGACCATCTGCTAAGATTTCTAAATCAGTCAAAGCTGTGATATTTTCCACGCTAACAACTTCCTCGTCCCCGACAGCCTTCATATAAATCTTACCAGACTCCTCAAAGACCAGCTGATGGGGAAAAATTTGTGCAATTTCAAAAAGCAAGTCATCTGAAATCTTCTCTTCATTCTCAGAGAAAATTCGACCAAGACCCTCACTCTCATAACAAAAACCAAAGGATTTACCAGATAGATTCAGACGAATAAAAGGCTTATTTTCTAGGGTGAAACTCGGCTCAGTATTGTAAAGATTCAGTTCCTGACTGAGTTCCGCAAAATAATCCGTCGCAGCCTCAGGACTCTTTTTCTGGTAGAGTTCTGCAAAATAGGCATTGACCACACTTGGCGGAGGAGTAATCAGTGCCAACTGCTCCTGCTCTGTCTTGCCAGCTAGAAGCTGATCCAGATAGAGCTTGTCCAGACTTGTATAGCCCCCATATTTTAGAGCCAACGTTTTAATATCAGTCATAAAATTCCTCTAACCTCCATTTATTTTTCTCGGAAATGTAGCCTGTAATCACTTCGCCGTCCTCCTGATAATCAGGTTCTTCAAGAATCGCAACACTTTCTAAATCGTGAATCTTGTAGGACTTAGAAAAAGGCACGCGCAGGGTAAAAGATTCAAAAATATCCTTGATTTTCTCTAAAAATAGTGCCTGCAAATTCTCACGACTATCCTCAGACTTGGCGGAAATGAGGGCATAAGGCGTTTGGGTAGGCGTGAAATCCTCCACCAAATCCGCTTTATTATAAAGGGTCAGGCGAGGAATATCTTCCATGTCCAGGTCTTTCATGATGGACAGAACCGTTTTTTCATGTTCCTCATGGTAAGGATTGCTGGCATCGATAACATGAACCAAAAGGTCTACATGCTTGCTTTCCTCCAAGGTTGACTTAAAACTGGACACTAACTCTGTCGGCAAGTCTTGGATAAATCCAACGGTATCAGTCAAGGTCACTTGGAGATTCCCTCCCAGATGGATACTCTTAGTTGTCGCATCCAAAGTCGCAAATAGCTCGTCAGCCTCATACTGGGTCTTACTGGTCAAGGTGTTCATGATAGTTGACTTCCCAGCATTGGTATAACCAATCAAACCAATCTTAAAGGTGCTTGACTCCAAACGTTTTTCTCTGACAGTCGCCCGATTTTTCTCAACCACCTTGAGCTGGCGCTCGATATCCGTGATTTGATTGCGAACGCTACGACGGTTCAGCTCCAACTGGCTTTCACCAGGTCCACGGGAACCAATTCCCCCTGCCTGACGGCTGAGCATAATTCCCTGACCAACCAAGCGAGGCAAGAGATATTTGAGCTGGGCTAGGTGGACTTGGAGCTTCCCTTCATGGCTTCGAGCTCGCATGGCAAAGATATCCAAAATCAACTGCATACGGTCAATGACCTTGACACCCAGAACTTCTTCTAAATTGACATTTTGCCTTGGCGTCAGGCGGTTGTTGACGATGACAGTGGTGATTTCTTCTGCATCCACCATGAGCGCAATCTCTTCCAACTTACCAGAGCCGACGAAGGTCTTAGAATCATATTTTTCACGTTTTTTGTCTGTAGCTATCTACAACGACTGCCCCAGCTGTCTTGGCTAGACTGGCCAATTCTTCCATAGAGAGGTCAAAATTGTCCATGCCCTGCAATTCTACACCAATGAGCAGGACCCGCTCCTCTTTTTTCTCCGTTTCAATCATCTAAAAACTCCTCTATCTGGCTTAAAATGCGGTCTTTTACACCAGCTTCTCCAATCTGATAAAAGGTGACCTGCATACGATTACGGAACCAGGTCAACTGACGCTTGGCAAAACGGCGGGTCGCCTGTTTGAGACTCTCACTAGCTTCCTCCAAAGTCTGCTCCCCACGAAAATACGGAAAGAGTTCCTTGTAGCCAATGCCCTTGGCTGCCTGCACATCTGGATAATGGGCAAAGAGCCACTTAGCCTCATCCAAAAGCCCAGCCTCAAACATTAGATCTACTCGGCGATTGATACGCTCATAAAGCTGACTGCGCTCATCGTCCAAGCAGATAATCAGCGGTTCATATAGACTCTCTTTATTTTCCAAATCCTGACCAAAATGGGCAATTTCCAAGGCACGCATCGCACGACGACGATTAAACTGGGGAATCTCAAGGTCTGCTTGCTCCACCAAATGGGCTAATTCCTCATCTGAATATGGCTCCAAACTAGCTCGATAAGCTAAAATCTCCTCATGAGGAGTCTCACCACCTAGGTGGTAGCCTTCAAGCAAGCTCTGGATATAAAGCCCAGTCCCACCAGCAATAATAGCTAGCTTGCCACGGCTTTGAATATCCTCAATAGCCTTCTTAGCTTCTGAAACAAAATCAAAAGCCGAGTAAGACTCGGTTACCTCTCTAACATCGATTAAATGATGAGGAACAGCTGCCTGCTCTTCTGGACTAGCCTTAGCCGTCCCTATATCCAGACCTCGATAGACTTGCTGGCTATCTCCACTAACCACTTCGCCATTAAAACGCTTTGCAACTTCGATGGCAAGGGCTGTTTTTCCAACTGCAGTCGGTCCAACAATCACAATTATTTTTGTTTTCATCTTTTTTCCTTGAAAAATTCCCATTTTTTCGTTACTATTATTATAACACAAAAAGGTCAGTCAGAAAAATGTGACCTCTTGAAGGGGCTGGCTGATTAAGAAGATAAAGGAGGAAGACTCATGGCTAAAGGATTCGCTAAAGGTCTTGTAACAGGTGTCGCAGGAACTGTCGCTGCCGTCGCAGGTGCAGTATACGCATTTAAAAAGAAAGTGATCGAACCAGAAGAGCAAAAAGCAGCTTTCATCGAAGAAAACCGTAAAAAAGCAGCCCGTCGCCGCGTATCACGTTAAAAAACAAAAGAAGTTGAGATTTATTGTCTCAACTTCTTTTTTCTATTCTTTTAAATAGCTAGGTCAAACTTCAACTGTGGTTTGACAGGGTCATAATCCACCAACTCAAAGTCTTCCGCTTTGATATCAAAGAAATTAGTCCCATCTGGCACATTCAAAACCAAACGTGGTTGGCAGTTTGACGGCTCACGACGAAGCAATTCCTGAGCTTGTTCAAATTGATTGTCATAGATATGGAGGTTGTTGATGAAGTAGAAGAACTTCCCAACCTTCCAGCCAAAATGCTTGGCAATCATCATTGAAGAGCTACATACTGCATAGCGTTGATATGGTGGGCCACCAGCATATCATTAGAACGCTGGGTCAAGGTCGCATCCAAATAAATTTCCCCATCTACACGGCGGACATCAAACATGGTCTGAAAAGCGCACGGGAGCAGCCCATCTGTTTCTTCGAAAGCTTGGTAATCCCAGAGCGAAATGATATTGCGGCGGTTCCAAGGGTTGGCTTCCAACTGCTTGAGAATCTTATTGATGATATCGTGTTTCTTAACAACGGCACCATAGCGCTCACCGATGGTTCCCGTATCTCCCACTTCCCAGTCATTCCAGTAGTGAACATTGTACTTGTCATTAAGCACGTCTAGGCTATTTGACTGGTCTTGGTAAATCCAGAGCACTTCCTTGATGGCGGATTTGATAGCGATAGGGCGTAAAGTTGTAATGGGGAATTCCCCCTTGGCCAAGTCATACTCGGCAAATGCACCCGTTACATACTTGGAGTTGGCAACTGTCCCATCCTTGTACTTGGGACGGGCCTGCTCAGAAAAGACACCGTCTTTGAGGATTCGTTCAATATTTTCTTTAAAAATAATATCTGCTTTTGTCATTCTCTCTCACCTCATTTATTGTCCTAACTAGTATAGCATAAAAAAGAAAAGAGGAACATTACTAACTCTAGGTTAGCATTTTTCCTCTTTTATTATTTTATTGCAATACAAGCGATGCTGCCCCGATAACCCCAGCGTCATTTCCTAGAGTTGCAAGAGCTAATTTAGTAGATGTGCGCACTTGTGGGAAGGTATTTTCGTCGTAGACTTTTTGAACACCTTGTAGAAGGAATTCTCCTGCAGCTGACACACCACCACCGATAACAATTGTTGATGGGTTTAGGATTGAACCAATGTTGGCACAAGCGATTCCCAAGTAACGTGAGAAGTTACGGTAAACGATCAAGGCAAGGTCATCTCCTTCTTTTGCAAGGTCAAAGACTGTCTTAGCAGTTACTTCTTCTCCGTTATCAATCAAGCGTTTCAAGGCTGCATCGCCTTCGTATTCATCGGCATAGCGACGAGTCAAGTTAACAATCCCTGTTGCAGAAGCGACTGTCTCAAGGCAGCCTTTCTTACCGCAAGTACATGCGATTGGTTGGTCAAAGTCAACAGTGATGTGGCCAAGTTCACCTGCTGCACCAGCAACACCGTGAAGCAATTTGCCTTCTGCGACGATACCGCCACCAACACCTGTACCAAGTGTCATAAAGACAACATCCGGTTGGTTATCACCAGCACCCATCCAGCGCTCACCAAGAGCAGCTACGTTGGCATCATTATCGATGAAGAAAGGAATGCCCAAGGCTTTTTCAATCTTTTCTTTGATTGGTTGAAGGGTTTTCCAGTTCAAATTGTAGGCACCAATAACAGTCCCGTTTTCACGATCAACCACACCTGGTGATCCCATTCCAATACCTTGGAAGTCCGCTGCTACCAATCCAAGCAAGTCCAAACGATGTTGAATAGACTCAATCATATCATCAACGATATGACTTCCCTCATCCAAAATATTAGTCTTGATAGACCATTTTTCTTGGATTTCTCCTGCTGTTGTTAAGATTGCAAATTTGATAGAAGTTCCACCAAGGTCAATCCCAATAATCTTTTGACTCATCATATTCTCCTTTTTCATTGTGCAGTAATTGAAAATGCTTACAGTACTAGTATAACAAAATTCAGTTCCTTATGCAAAGGTTTGCATTAACTTTCTGGATTTTATTCTGACTTATGGTTTCCAGAGACCTGAAGCATCGACATAGTAACGTCCGCCATCAACTCGCTCATTCTTAGCCATTTTGCCATCCGATTTCAAATAGTAATTTCCTTGCCATGCATTGCGAGCATAAGAACCATCTGATTTCAAGTAATACCAGGCTTGGTAAGAAGAGTCATAAACCCATTCACCTTGTGCCATTTTACCGTTTGATTTAAGGTAGTAAGCTCCTTGCCATGCATTCTTTGCATAAGATCCATCTGATTTCAAATAATACCAAGCTTGATAGGAAGTATCATAAATCCATTCGCTCTGTGCCATTTGACCATCCGCTTTCAGATAATAGCTTCCCTGCCATGCATTTTTTACTGGATTTCCATTTCCATCAAAATAGTACCAAGCACCATCCTGCTTAACCCAACCACTTGTTGTTGCTGAACTTGTATTGTTTTGAGCCGCAGTTGATTGTTTTGCTTTGAAAGCACCTTTTGGGGCATTTTTCAATTCACAAGCCACACCATCATGATCACGGTCTAACTTGGCAGAATAACCGGGTTCTCCCTCATGAATATCTGAGTATCCATTCGCCCAAGCCTCTTTACAACTAGAAAAATGAATGTTTTCTTCTGCTAACACAGGTTGTGAAAACAAGGCTAAAACTGGCAAGGTTGCCAGACTCATTTTAAAAATAGACGTTTGTTCATTTCTTTCTCCCATAATTATGATATCGATTTCACTATTATTTTATCAAACTTATTTCAGCAATTCAAGGAAACTTCTGATCTTTTCTACAAACTCCTTTGGTTTTTCCTTATTCAAGACATGAGGACCGTCAGGGATAATCTGAAATTGAGATTTTGATATTAGTTTATGAAGACTTCTCATAGAACTAAGATTCGGTTTATCTTTGCTGCCACAAATTAGTAAGGTTGGATAGGGGCAAATCCCCGCTATATCCGTTAAATCAAGTGTCTTCAACTCTTCAGAAACTCCGACCATAAGAGCTTTGTCTGCTCCCTGTTTTTCAAATACTCTTTGGGAAGTAATTTAAATATCAGCAACTGAACATAAAATAGGATATTCCCTGATAATTTTAGCGGGCATCCTGACAGAACCAAAGCTCGAAGATTTGGTAAATCATAACTGGAAAGTTCTAGTGCCAGGGCAGCACCTAAGGACAATCCAATCAAAACAAAAGATTCTGTCTCTTGAGCTAGGTGCTGATAAACTCGCTCCTTGACTTTTTGATAGCTATTAACTTCAGAAGAAAATAACTCGATAGCCTCAGAAGGATAATCTGTTAGTAGATCCCGAACTTCTTTCCAAGACTCTGCTGACTGCCCTAAGCCGTGTAAAAATATCAGTTTCACCTACTTCTCCTGTAAGATTAACTCATACAAGCCTCTCACTGCATTACAGCCGTAAATAGCTTCAGCTTGGTCTATGTCTGCAAAGGTCAAGACTTTCTCTTCTAGCTGTCCTGTTTCTAACAAATGCTGACGATAAATTCCTGGCAAGATTCCAAGTCGGATAGGTGGCGTGTAAAGTTTCCCATCAATCTTCAGAACCAAATTTCCGATAGAGGTTTCAAGTAATTCTCCTCTTGTATTATGGTAAATCTTCTCGTGTTTTCCTAAATTCAAATGCGGTCGGTGAGTGGTTTTAAAGTAGGTAAAGGCTTGTTGCAAATTTGCTTCCTGAAGGCAAAGTTTTGCTTGGCAGAAGGTCGGACTGAGAGGTTCCAATGCTTGACAATCAACTGCTATCTCTCCAGATTTGCTAAGGCTAATTCGCAAGCGGTAGTCTTGATTAATGTCACAAGCCTGACACTCTTCCTCTATCTTTTGTTTCAAGTCTTCTACATCAAAAGAAAAGGCAAAATAACGACCAGCTTTTCTTAGTCTTTCTATATGTTGTTCTTCAAACAACAAGTTCTTCTTGCTGATTTTCCCAGTAGTAATTAGCTGAAAACGAGCTTGTTTCCGATAGAGAACGGCTGCCTTTTGATGAACCTCGCGATATTCAGATTCCCAAGTGCTATCCCAAGTAATGCCACCACCCACTCCATAGATGGCTTTCCCTTGATTCAGTTGAATGGTACGAATGGCGACATTGAAAATCCGTCGTCCATTTGGAAGCAAGAGACCAATCGTTCCACAGTAGACTCCACGCGGTTGTGGTTCCAACTCCTTAATAATTTCCATAGTCGCTATCTTAGGAGCTCCTGTGATGGATCCACAAGGAAAGAGAGAGCGAAAAATGGTAACCAAGTCAACATCTGGTCGCAACCAACTCTTGATGGTCGAAGTCATCTGCCAAACAGTTGAATACTGCTCTACCTGACACAGACGCTCCACATGCTCACTCCCTACTTCAGAAATACGGTTCATGTCATTGCGCAAGAGGTCCACAATCATCATGTTTTCAGAGCGATTTTTAGGATCCTGCTCCAACCAACTAGCCTGCTCTAAGTCTTCATGGTCAGTTACCCCACGCTGAGTCGTTCCCTTCATTGGTCGCGTTGTCAACTCACGGTCATTTTGCTCAAAAAAGAGCTCTGGACTCATGGAAATCACTGCCATTTCATCATGTTCAACATAGGCATTGTAGCCCGCCTCCTGCTCTACCACCATACGATTGTAAATGGCAAAAGGATCGGCACTCAAGTCCTGTTTGAGTTGGACAGTGTAGTTGACCTGATAGGTGTCACCCTGCCGCAAATGATAGTGAATCTGAGCAATCGCCTTTTCATAATCCTCTGAGGACGTCACTTCCTGCCAATTTGAAGGCAAATCAACCTCATCATAAGTCAGAGGAATAGGGGATGTTTCTACGCTATCATGAACTGTAAAATAAAGCAGGTACTCTGCCAATAAAGGAGCTTTATGAACTGCTAATTTCTCCTCAAAAGCAGGTGCAGCCTCGTAGCTGACATAACCCACCACATAATAGCCCTGATCTTGGTAACTTTCAACTTGTACCAGCAAGTCTGCCACTTCTGCTAAATCTCTGGTTTTTAACTCTTTGATAGGCTGGGTAAAGGTGTATCTCTCCCCCAAAGCCCTAAAATCAATCACTGTTTTTCTATGCATATTTCAAGTATAACATAAAAAGGCAGATCAAGAAAAACTTAATCTACCTTTTTACTCATCTATTTAATACAATCTATGCTTTAAAAAGATTTCCTGCAAATCCATCTGATTTCTGCAATAGTTGTTTGTAAACTTTTTCTTTAAGTGCAACTGTTTGTTTTGAATTACCCGCTTTCAGGTCATTTTCAACCGCTTTGTTGAACAATTCTTGAAGTCTCGCATAGTTTGAGATTTTCTCACCATCGATTTCGATTTCAACAAAACCTTTTTCACCTTTAGCTTTAACTTCCTTGAACCATTCTTTCTTCCACTCTTCTAGTGTGTGGAATTTACCACCAGACACTTTCTCAATGATAAAGTCATCACCAAGACCCGGTCTACCAGCTGCTTTAGATTCTTGTTTATACTTGTTAGAAGCATATCCGACAAATCCATTGACATATCCGAAGTAACCCCACATACGGAAGGTATTATGTTTGAACGAGATTGAACCAACAGCACTTTGACTTGTGTTACCACCGTAAATACCTGCCATCATACTTACAGTTTGATACGCCGTATCAAAACCTTCAGCACGATAATATTTATTACCAGGCATATTATGCTTAGTTACATAATTACCATCTACAAGGTCATCAATGCTTGTAAGTTTCTTCTTATTCTCATCATCATTTAGGTCACGAAGCAAATCCCACTGGTGAGGTTGTCCAACTAAACCATTTCGGTCAGCTTTTTCTCGCCATTTCTTGTCCATCTTCTTGAACCACTTGTCGTTAGTTCCATCATTTTTAGCAATAACCGCGTCTGCTTCTAATGATCAAGCATCATTAAAGCTTCGTTATAGTTCTTCATGTAATGATCAATAGCTTCTCTACTATTTAATTTATTTGGATCATAATTATACCATTGGTTACCATCATTTTCACGTTTATAAGCCATGTTAAGACCTAACGCACCATAGTCACCATTTGAACTTGTCACCGCTGGTGATTGTAACATACCTTGAGCAAATGCTTCTACGTCAGTTCCTTCACGGTGACCCCATCCACCTAGATACGCCATGCGGTCATTAATATGTGTTGTTTCATGCGTAAAGGCTGATGTACCAAAGTCAGAAATCATACTTGACCAAATGTAGTATACAGCTTCAGAATTTCGCGGAGTGTCAAAGATATAAGCATACGCACCCATACCATTATCTCCATGCCATTTACCAGTTGGACCATAGAACTCACGAATTGGAGCATAATCACCATTCTTCGTATGACCCATTCTATCAACCCATCCACCTGGAGCACCGTGGTTATCCCAAATTGCTGATGGAACCATGTTTTCAGATTTCAACAACTGATTACGTACATTATCAGCAGCAAGTCTAGACCAGAAATCTAAGTAATTGATTTGCTCTTGAGCACGTAGATCAATTTCTTTCTTGAACGCTTCACGTTCAGCTTCTGTATTCTTACCATATTTCTCAAATGCACTAAACGCTAGCGTATTGTACGTTGAAATCAAGAACATATGAGCTTTCTTCGTATTAAGAAGTGGTAAAATGTATCGACCGTGTTCACCGTTATTTAAGTTTTCATATAAGTGATATTTCTTATTGGCAAAATCAGGGTTTGAGGATTGTTTTTCAACAATATAGTTGGTGTGTGATACAGCCTTCTTATACCAAACATTCATATCAGTGTCTTCTGTAAAGAGCTTCATGTTATAGGTTAAGAAGTCGTTCAAGTTACCTTTACCTGTTGCTCCTGCAATAACATCACGGTAAGCATCTTGAGTTCTATCACCTTTCAAGAAGTGTTCACGTGAACCGATTTGAATTAAGCGGTCGATGACATTCGTTGATTTACCATAGAAATCCGGTTTAAACATCATGATGTCTTTAATGCTCATATCACCATACGCAAAACCATAATAGCGATTGAGATAAGCCAGACCCATCATAATTTTTGCTTTGTTATCTTCTACTCTCTTCACAAGAGCCTTCATTGCAGCTTCGTCGCCGTTTAACTGATGGTCTTCATTTTCAACGATTGCTTTCACAAGTTTATCAAGGTTACCTTTTACTTCGTCAAAGCTTTCTTCTAAGAATAAGTTACGAATATAATTGTTCTTATGATTGTCACTATTTTCAGCAGGTTTATCACGTTTGTCCATCAATGCACGCACTTCAGGTGAAATCAATTCGACACTTGCTAATTTTTCTTTCACATCAGCAATTAGTTTGTTACGATTCTTATCCACCATATTTGGTGTGTAAACGACATCACCTAAATCTGTAATAGCATATTCTTTTACTTGAGCCACTTTTGATGTAACCTTAGGTGATACGGATTTTTCTTCTTTTGTACCGTCAGCGTAATGAATCATAATATGATCAACATCTGATAAATCGGTCACAAATTGTCCATCTTTCATACCTGTAACAGATAATACTTCTGTATTCAGTAATTTAGAATCTGAAGGAATCTTGTTACCTTGATTTACAATCCATTCTTTATTGTAGAATGGTTGAAGTTTTTCGATGTTACGGTAAGCAAGCTCACGAGATGCATCATAGTCTTGAGTAGATTTATAAGTGTCAGCTTTTGATTCCTTATGATTTAACTTATCTACAAAATGTTCAGTTATTGTATATTCATGTGCAGTAATTCCCATTTTAGCAATTCTTGCATCAGCTTCTTCTTGGGAAACACCTTTCCAACGACTAGAACGAGAATAGGATTGTTTACCTTCACTTACACCATTAACGAATACATTATTATTTCGAACCCAGTTTGCACCAAAGTAATCATCATCCTCTGCATCACGAGAACCGTAAAGAATCTCACCACCATTCTTCACCTTCATCATAGTAACGTTATTTTCAGCAAGTCCCCATGACCAGTTAGAATGAAGCAAACCACCTGTTTCAAGAGGTTCTTTGACGTCAATTGTACCTTTTGCTACAGAATTTTTCAAACGTCCCCATGCGCTAACATCCATCGGATTGTCACCGTGATTTAATTTAGCAACAAGTCCACCAACTTTAGCTTTATTACCTTTAATATAGGCATCGATATATGAATTGTCTGTATTACTTCTCCAGCTTTCACTTACAAGTCCACCAGACCACCAGCCTGCGTTACCAACACTTGTAATATTACCAATAAATGCAACATTACGCATATTTGATTCATCAAGTTTATTGACCATACCAGTAACATCATTGTTACCTACTACGTTACCTGTTACTTTAATATTTTCAATTGTTGACTTTTTAAACATCTCACCTAGCGGTGCTGTCTTGTTAGCCCATGGCATATTAATATCTACATTGGCTAAGTTTAGATCATGAATATGAGCATTTTCAACTCTAGCAAATAAAGGACGAGCTATATTATGAATTGAATAACGTTGTCCATCAACACTTGATAACTTACCTTTGAATATAGAAGTTACGTAAGATTTACTTGGAGTAGGAACGTTTACTGCTGTAAGATCTGCACCAAGTTTGAATTCTCCAGTAGGATTAGCTTGCATATCTTTTACAAGTTCGTTGAAGTTGTAGTAAACATTACCTTCTTTTAATTTTTGTTTTTCAAAATAATGAACATACTCTTCGCTAAGTGTGTTATCCGCATTACGTTGAATCAAATCTGGTGCTTTGGCAGTGACTTTGTATAAGGTTTTTCCGTCTTTTTCTACTTCTTCAATCTTATCAACAGCCAATCTTGTTATTTTATTGTCATGAGTGGTTACACGTAAATATAATGGAGCAACATCAGCTGGTTTTTCTGTCAGCAAACTAGTATCTGTTTCATTACCGTTAGCATCCACACTCATCAAGCTTGTTTCTTTGATGTTTTTGATTTCAACTTTTTTGAGGTCAATTCTCAGCGGTTCTTCTTTCAGAACTTCTTCCTCATCACCCTCACCACGGTTATAAACCATCTTAGTTTCAAGTTTATAATCCTTGTAGTACTGCAAATCTGTTAGGGTTGTTGTCAAGTCGTCTGGTGAAACATTCAAGGTTTTCACAATCTCATCACCCTTTTTCAGAGTTAGGGTGATAGATTTAATGGCTGCCTTACTTGGATTTTCTAGACTGTACTTAACATCTGAAGTACGCTTCAAATCCTTAGGTTCAACTGCTGTGATAGTCAATACTGGTTTTTCAAAAGTCTTGGTACCACGTTTCAAAATCTTGTCTTGAGGTGCTTCAATGATTTCCTCTGTAACTTTTGGAGCGTCTTCTGTTTTAACTCCCTTGATGGTATTAAAGGTCTTGGTAATTTTTTTCTGACCTTCTTTACCTTCTTGAGCTACAACTTCTAAGCCTTTTTTCAGTTGGTCATCTTCTTTAACAACTTCCTTAAATGGAATCTTTTCAAGACTTTCTTCTACCAGAGTTCCTTCAATTGGTTTTGTCCCACGACTTACCTGTTGGTTTACAGGTTCCTTGGTAACTTCTGTGCTAGTTGAAAGAACTTGATCAGTTTTTACACCTTCAACTGTTTTATAAGTTGTTTTAGTAACTTGACTACCTTTTTCACCATTTCTTACGACAGTTTCTTCGTCCGTGTACTTGGTTGGGTCCTCAGTCGTTTCAGTTTTGTAGTCTAAGTCTGTAGTTGATGTTTCAACAAGGGTTCCCTCAGTTACTTTGTACTCAGGTAACTGATCTTGTACAAGGGCTTGACCGGTTTTACCTTCCTCTTGTGTACCTTTTACTTCGATTGGAGCTTCTGGTAATTCAGCTTGTGTTAAGGCTTGACCTTCCTTGCCTTCCTCTTGAGTTCCTTTTGATTCGATTGGAGCTTCTGGCAATTCTGGCTGTGTTAAAGCTTGGCCTTCTTTGCCTTCCTCTTGGGTACCTTTTGCTTCAACTGGAGCCTCTGGAAGTTCTGGTTGTGTTAGAGCTTGGCCCTCTTTACCTGGTTCTTGAGTACCTTTTGCTTCTAC
>CAKMOM010000113.1:0-3985 GCA_927910965.1 uncultured Streptococcus sp. | reverse complement strand
TATAGTGAGAGCGGTCTTTATCAGAGTATAGAGCCAGAAAAAGTAGGATTAGAAATTTAGCCTACTTTTTTCTTTGTTTCGACAGGCATAGTGTACATCTGAGGTCCAAGTCCTCTGTGGATATCTGCTGCAGATGAACCAATAGCGACTCCTAAGCCTGAATATCGTGAGGTAGGGGGGAGAGGAAGGAATTAGCGAAATCAAGGCTCTATAAACAGAATCGTGACTTGAAGCCACATAGCGGATGAGGAACTCTAAAATCCAAATAGGTGTCGTAACCTATATATGTAAATTACGAGACTAAACTAGGAAAGATGTACGGATTATTCCGTGAGCGTTTAGGACGTAGTACAACGAATCATGGGAGTCAGCTGAACACATAGTATTGAAGAAATTTCTGTAATGGAAATGGAGCGAAGAAGTGAACAATTAAATGAATCTCTCTCTAATTAAATTTGTCAATTCTAATTCCTGGTATCAAAAGACAGTGACCTGAAAATGTAAATGATGGGAGCTGATCACAAATATAGGACGGTACTGATAGAACGAATTGTAAAATGAGAATATGAGTGAGTTTAATGCTCTAGTTAAAACCTAGTTTGTACACTGTGCGCTGTACGGTACATGCAGTGGTGTGAGATGGGCTAGAGATTAGTCCCTACTTGATTTGTGATAACTTCTCCAAGTTTCTTCGGATATACTTTTCTCAACTTGTAAAAATCTATGTTAGATTTTCTCTGGGGGTTTGGGGGCGAAGCCACCAAGTTATCTTATCGTTGGCTGTCAAAACTGAGAATGTTTTGATCGGCTGGCGATATGATTTTGGGATATTGTGGACACAATATCTGAGCTCGCAAAGCCTTACAAAAATGTTGAAGCTATTTTGAAAAATGTACTGACAGTGTCTGTAAGCTTACATTGTCAGTACAAGTATCTATGAGGGAGGAAAAGCCATATGAAAAGAGATATACGTAGTATTCGGAAACAATTTCGCTTAACAGAAACGGAAGAAAAACAAATAATAGATTTAATGAGAGAGAAAGGAGAGGATAATTTTTCTGATTTTCTCCGTAAAAGCTTACTATTGTCTGATGGACAAAAACAGATGGAAAAATGGTTCAACCTTTGGAAAAAACAAAAGTTGGAACAAATTAGCCGTGATGTTCATGAAATATTAATAATTGCTAAAATAAATCATCAGGTTACTCAAGAACATGTTTCTATATTGTTAACTTGTATTCAGGAATTAATTAAAGAGGTAGAAAAAACAAGTCCTCTTAGTGAAAATTTTCGTAACAAATACATGAGGTTGTAGAGTGGAGCACCGATATAGAACAAATTTAAAAAAAGTCTTTTTATCTGACCTAGAATTAGTCAAATTGAATGAAAATATCTCAAAAAGTAACTGCTTATCATTCTCAGAATATGCTAGACGAACTCTACTAGATCCTGGTATGAATTTTATCACCATTGATACAAATAGTTATCAAGATTTGATTTTTGAATTAAAACGAATCGGAAATAATATTAATCAAATAGCCAGAAGCATAAATTATTCGAATTTAATAACGGAAGTTGAATTAAATGAGTTGAGAAAAGGTATAGAAGAGTTAATAGTAGAAGTGGAGAAAGATTTTCTTATTCAATCTGAAAAATTGAGGAAATTTTATGGTCATTACTAAACACTTTGCGATTCATGGAAAAATTATCGTAGTAAACTAATCAAATATATTTTGAATCCAAGTAAAACAAAAAATCTAACACTAGTTTCAGATTTTGGTATGAGAAATTATTTAGATTTTCCTAACTATAAAGAACTAGTGAAGATGTACAATGATAATTTTTTAAGTAATGATACTCTTTATGAATTTCGTCATGATAGGCAAGAAGTAAATCAACGAAAAAATTCATTCTCATCACATCATTCAGTCCTTTTCTCCAGATGACCATCTCACTCCTGAACAAATCAATCGGATTGGTTATCAGACAGTTAAAGAGTTGACAGGAGGTAGATTTCGTTTTATTGTAGCAACTCATGTGGATAAAGATCATATCCACAATCACATCATTCTAAATTCAATTAATCAGAATTCTGATAAAAAGTTTCTATGGGATTATAAGGCAGAACATAATCTACGAATGGTTTCTGATCGTCTTTCAAAAATTGCAGGGGCAAAAATTATAGAAAATCGTTATTCGCATCGTCAGTATGAAGTTTATCGCAAAACAAATTACAAATATGAAATAAAACAACGAGTATATTTTCTAATCGAGAACTCGAAAAATTTTGAAGATTTCAAGAAAAAAGCAAAAGCTTTACATTTAAAAATTGATTTTAGACACAAGCATGTTACTTTTTTTATGACTGATTCAAATATGAAACAAGTCGTACGTGATAGTAAATTGAGCAGAAAACAACCTTATAATGAAACATATTTTAAGAAAAAGTTTGTTCAAAGGGAAATCATAAACATCTTAGAATTTTTACTTCCGAAAATGAAGAATATGAATGAATTGATTCAACAAGCAGAATTTTTTGGATTAAAAATAATTCCGAAAGAAAAACATGTTCTATTTGAATTTGATGAGATTAAGATTTCAGAGCAGGAATTGGTAAAAACGAATCGGTATAGTATTAGTTATTTTCAAGACTATTTTAATATCAAAAATGAAACTGTTCTCTTAGATAATAAAAATTTAGTTGAACTTTACAATGAAGAAAAGCTAATTAAAGAAAAAGAGTTGCCGACAGAAGAGGTGGTATGGAAATCCTATCAAGATTTCAAGAGAAATAGGGATGCAGTTCATGAGTTTGAGGTAGAGTTGAATCTTAATCAAATAGAAGAAGTAGTAGACGATGGAATGTACATTAAGGTACAGTTCGGCATCCGACAAGAAGGACTTATTTTTGTACCAAATATTCAAATCAATATGGAAGAAGAAAAAAGTTAAAGTATTTCTCAGAGAAACTAGTTCTTACTATGTATACCATAAAGATTCAGCAGAAAAAAAATCGCTTTATGAAAGGTAAAACTTTGATTAAGCAATTTAATCTTCAGTATGAACCACAGTATATGTATAGAAGAATACCTCTTAGCAAAATTAAAGAAAAAATAGAACAATTAGATTTTCTTATATCTGAGGAAAATAGTCCGAATGATTTTGAAGATATAACAAATGATTTCATTGCCCAAATATCATATCTAGAGAATATGATTGAACAAGTCCAAAATAAAATTGATGATTTAACTAATTTAGAGGAAGTATTGTTGAAAGATACGACAAATAGTTCTGGGAATTTAGAAAAAAATATTCAAGGTAAAAGCTCAGTAGATACAATAGAGAAGGATTTATACCTCTATAAAGGAATAATTGAAAAACTGAAGGAACAACATAGAAAAGCTATAAATGAATTTGAAATGTTTAATCGTACAATAAAGAATTACAAGGAAACAAAAAATATGAAATCTATTGAGGAAAATGAGATACATTTAGAGTAAACAGTTTCCTAAAAAGTATATATAGAATAGTTTCATGTGCCAATTTGTCACATATTTAAAAATAAGAAAATAACTATATTATACTTGTTTTAGGAGACATTGGATGTTGAAAGGATTAGAGATTTACGTGAGGATGATGATTTGACACAAGAATATATTGCGAAAATCGTTTTGAATTGTACAAGATCAGCTTATTCTAAAATGGAAGCTGGTAGCAGGTTAATCTCTATAAATGACCTTATCAAACTTGCAGATTTTTATAAGGTAAGTTTAGACTACCTTGTAGGTCGAGTGGATAATAAAGAAGACCATTACTCCAAAAAGTAGTAGGTTAAGAAAGCACATTGACAATTGAATAGTCCAAAATGGTACTTTCCTCATTTGTGGAGCAGATTTGAATGGCTCGCCATGATAAGAGCGATTTTAAAACCATCAATAAAATAGAGCGATACTTTATATGCCATGATACAAATGATATACAATGA